>JBCCRZ010000468.1:0-5381 GCA_039200855.1 Cyanobacteria bacterium P01_D01_bin.44
ACACCCCATCACCCACAAACAAGCCGTGAATCCCGACTATGTGCGAGACATTCTCAGTGTGATGTATACCTGTGGGATGTATAATCGGGCCGGGGAGTGGGCTTATCGGGTGGGCATCCCCGCCAAGAGTGGCGTTTCAGGGGGCATCATCGCAGTGGTACCTGGCAAAGCTGGGATTGCCACGTTCTCGCCGCCGATTGACGCCAATGGCAACAGCGTCAGGGGGCTTTACGTGTTCGAAGAACTCTCACGCAAATATGGCCTGCATCTGTTTGACCTGTCCATGGGGCGTTGTATCTTTGAAGAAGCGCTGGGATAGGGAAGCGCTGGGATAGGGAAGCGCTGGGGTAGGGAGAGTAGAGCAATCAGGCGTCAAGCGTCAGGCTTTTCAGTGCAGGGCATCACTGGCTTGGGATTGTCGGCATAGTGGGTCAGGGCCTTTAATAAGGTTTCAGCCTCTGCATGGGTCTGGGCTAACGGGGTTAACAACTCCAAAATCTGACCCATCTCTTCTGGGGCGAGATAGCTTTCGCAGGCGCTGCTGAGGGGGATAGGGATCTGTAACCCTTGAGATTGAGCAATGTTGATGAGACTTTGGGTATCTGCAAGGGGGATGACAATGACCATAGCTAGTTTCGAAATTGGTTGGCTTTGTGCTGACGGTTAATCTGGTAGCGATCGTAGGCGACACAAATCCATGCGCCGACCAGCATAAAGGTGTTTTTATCCCAATTTGCCTGATTGCTAGGGATAAGACCGTTGGGGCCAACCAGACCAAAGGCGATCACAAAGCTGAATAACATGAGTATCAGCACAATCCCGGCCCAGCGCACTAATCGATTGACCACAAACAACACACCCGCGACCATCTCTGCGGCAGGGAGTAAATAGGCATAGGGCAGAGACAGGAGCGCCGGAAGTGGCCCAATCCCTTCAAACCCAAATCCCCACAGGCGTAGTTTGCTCTGGGTGATGGTTTCAAAAAAGCCGCCGGGTTCATAAAAGTGCAGGTAGTTGGCAATGCCCGAGAGAATGAAAAAGATCCCCAGCATAATGCGCATAGTGCTAATGGAGATTTTTAGCATACTGCGCTCGCTTTGGAGGCCAAGGGTGCGGTCGGTTTCTAGAAGCATGGTTGTCAGAGGGTAGTGGGTAGTAGGTAGTGGGTAATGGGTAATGGGTAATGGGTAGTGGCGTTGCATGCAACGCCTGTACAAGATGGGGGAGATGGGAAGGCAAGGAAGATGCGTAGGGTGGGCATTGCCCACAGATGCTGAAAATGGGCTTCGATGCGGACTCAGCCGAACGGGAGATGGGGAGGTGAAACTTTAATTTTGCGATTGTTGTTGCGGGCCGTGCTGCAGCTGATCGAGGACGGTGGGAATGCCAGTGGGTTGTAAGGTATTGGCAAATTCTATGGGTTGGACGGTGCGCCAAAACAAGATTAGGCTGGCTGCGGTGACGGCGGCGATTAGCCCATCGCCCAATCGTTTAAGGGGTTTAGGCGCTTGTGAGGTCGAGGGGGCTTTGGGTTGAGGACTATGGGCTTGAAAGACTTCTTCGGTGAGCCACTCGACGGTGGCTTTGAAGTTATGAACTGGGGTGGGCAACAACTCCAGGTAGGTGCCCTGCCGCATCAGGTGGCCCGGTCGCCCGGCAACTAAGACTCGGTCAAAGAGATAGGCTGCGCCCTCTCGCAGGCCGAGCTTTATCAAGGTGCCCCGCAGGTTAACCTTGGCGGGTTTGAGGGGGGTCCCTTGGGCCTGGGCCATCAGGTTGGTGGCAATCCCAGCACCTTGTTGGTAGGCAACCTGCGCTGTGGGGGGGAGCGGTGACTCTAAAATAGAAACATCTCCCCCCGCAAAGACATCGTTAAAGTCAGGCAGCTGTAGCGTTGGCAATACTTTTAACCGACCTGCGCGATCGCGTTCTGTGACTGGCAGTGCCTCGATCAAGGGATGTACGGCGTTCCCCCCAGCCCAGACAATCGTGGCTGCCATTAGCTCATGCGTTTGTTCTGCCTGCTGGTAAACAACTTTGCCCGGCTGAATCTCACTCACCGCTGCTTTGGCGATAATCTTAGGGGGCACGGTGCGATTGTCCAGGGCCTCTAGGACGGTTTCTCTCAATTTGCCATTCATATCGCCCTTAAGAATTTTCTCAGAGCGATTGAGTACAACAATCTGAATGTCGCTCAGATCGTCATCTAGTTTGCGATACCACTGGGGCAACAGATCGCCCAGGGTTGCAGCCATCTCAATGCCAGCAGGGCCTGCCCCGACGATGGCCACGGTCAAGAGAGACTGCCTGAGCGCCGGGTCTTGGGTCTGACTGGCCTTCTGCAAGCAGGCGCGCAGATGCTGACCGAGTGCGATCGCATCCTGACCATCTCGCAGAGAAAACGTATTTGCCCGAGCGCCCTCAATCCCAAAGTAGTTGGTTGTGCTACCCAAACCCAGGACCAATTTGCCATAGGGGTAACACAGCCCTGACGCCAGCCTAATCTCTTTTTGCTCGAGGTCAATATTGGCCACAGTACCTTGCACAAAGGTAATGGCGTCACAGTCGAGCAGCTCGGCAAACCGGGGCCACACCTGGTTGGTGGTCATCTCACTGCTCAACAACTCATACAAGAGCGGCTTAAAGACAAACCGCTCTGCCTGATCAATCAGAATAATCGGATGGGGATAGTGCTTGTGACAAAGGTGCAGGGCTGTAAATAGCCCTGTAAAGCCGCCACCTAGGATAACGGTAGGCAATGGGGTTGAGTGCATAGATCGACACAAGGGGAGGGCAGATCGAACTGAGTAAATATTGGGATAACGCCTTACTCCGAATCTAGTCTGCAATATCTCCCCAGGCCGTGAATGAATGAAAGCTCAAGTGCACATTAGAAATCTATTAGAAACGGTATTAGCAACGATGGGGGACGTCGGGTCTCTCGCAATCCTCTAACCGATGTAATAGTCGCGGGTGCCTCTGGCATTGAGGGCCTCACTCAGTCGCTCCAGGGCGTGGATATAAGCTGCCGTCCTCAAGGAAACGGCTTTTTCCTGGGCGATCGCCCAGATTTTTTCAGCTTCGGCGACGATCTGGCTTTTGAGTCGCCGATGGATTTCGTCGAGCCCCCAGTACAGCCCACTGCGATTTTGCACCCATTCAAAATAGCTGACGGTCACCCCACCCGCATTGACCAAAATATCAGGGAAAACATAAATGTCTTTGCCTTCTAAAATCAGGTCGGCGTCAGCGGTGATGGGGCCGTTGGCCACCTCAAAGATATATTTGGCCCGAATGGTGTCTGCGTTGTCAGCGGTGATTTGATTTTCGAGGGCGGCAGGAATCAAAATATCGACCTCCAGGCTCAGTAGCTCGGGGTTGGTCATCTTGTCGTGCTCCACCAGATCGCAGACGCTGTCGTGGCAGTAGACGGCCTGCACACAGCGGGTGGTGTCTTTGAAGTGCTGCACGCTGGGAATATCCAAGCCTTGGGGGGCATAGACGCCGCCTCGGGAGTCGCTAACGGCCACCACTTTGTAACCAGCATCAAACAATAGTCGGGCCACCGCAGTGCCTGCATTACCAAACCCCTGAACGGCAACGGTGGTCTCTTGCGGCGGCTTATCAAACCGACGCATCATCGCTTCTAGGACAAAGAAGGCTCCGGTGCCAGTAGCCGTCGAGCGTCCTAGACTGCCGCCCATGCCGACGGGTTTGCCGGTGATCACCGCTGGGGAGCGGTGACGGTGAATAATGCTGTACTGGTCCATCATCCAACCCATAATCATCGGGTTGGTGTAGACGTCAGGGGCGGGGATATCGGTATCGGGGCCGATGAAGTTTGCGATCGCATCAATATAGCCCCGACTCAGCCGCTCTAGCTCAAACTTAGACAACTCCTTGGGGTTCAGCGTGATGCCTCCCTTTGCGCCGCCAAAGGGTAGATTGAGCGCCGCGCACTTAAACGTCATCCAAAAGGCCAGGGATTGGACCTCGTCCATATTCACCTTGGGGTGATAGCGAATGCCACCCTTGGTGGGGCCGCGGGTATCGTCATAGTGGACCCGGTAGCCCTCAAAGACACGCAGGGAGCCATCATCCATCCGCACCGGAATCGACACCTTGAGACTGGCTTTAGGAAACTTCAGCCGCTCGCTGGCATCGTCGGAGATGCTGACGTACTTGAGGGCACGTTCCAGGCGGCGGTTGGCATCGGTCAGGAGGGGCGCAGCCATAAAACTTAAAGTGTATCTGTTAATACTTTTTGAAGGGACACCTTGAGTATCGATCCCCGGATAGGGGGTTGCGGTTATTTTGCAAGAGAACTTTAGACTTCATTAATGAAGTCCATCAAAATTCCGGTCAATCCAGAGAGAGTCAGCGCGGTAAGCTGAAGGCATGTAAACGGTGCGATCGCAGATGCAGACTTCAGGGCAGCTGAAATTAAAAACAGACCTGGCCTCCAATGGCGCAGCCAATGAGTTTGAGCATGGCAAGGGTCTTAAGGGTGACGGCTTTGATGCCCAAGAGCCGCCGGCGCAAAATCTGATTGACGCCTGCGTACACTGCGGCTTTTGTCTGACCACCTGCCCCAGCTACCGCGTCATTGGCAAAGAGACCGACTCCCCTCGGGGCCGCATCTATCTGATGGATGCCATTAACAAAGGCGAAGCGCCTCTGTCCCCCACTTCGGTCAGCCACTTTGACTCCTGCCTGGGCTGTTTGGCCTGCACCACATCCTGCCCCTCGGGCGTCCAATACGACCGCCTGATTGCCGACGTGCGCCCCCAGATCCAGCGAAATCACCCGCGCAGCTGGCCTGAGAAGGCGTTTCGACAGCTAATCTTTTCTCTTTTTCCTTACCCCGATCGGATTCGGCTGTTATTGGGGCCGCTGGCGCTGTACCAAAAGCTAGGAATTTCAAAACTGATTGAGGCCACCGGGCTCCTAAAGCGCATCTCGCCAAACCTGGAGGCAATGGAGCGGCTGCTGCCCCAGGTCACCCCCAGCTGTTTTCAAGACAATCTGGCTGAGTTAGTGCCTGCCCAAGGCGAGAAACGCTATCGGGTGGGCATGGTGTTGGGCTGCGTGCAGCGGGTCTTTTTCTCCAACGTGAATGAGGCCACAGCCCGAGTGCTCTCGGCCAACGGCTGCGAGGTGGTGATTCCTAAAAGTCAGGGGTGCTGCTCAGCGTTGCCCGCCCACCAGGGCGAAGAAGCCCAGGCCCAGGCGCTGGCCCAACAAATGATCGACAGCTTTGAGGGCACCGACGTTGACTATGTGATTATTAACGCCGCCGGGTGCGGCCACACCCTTAAAGAATACGGTCATATTTTGCGCCACGATTCGGTCTATCGAGACAAGGCGATTGCTTTTAGCAA
>JBCCRZ010000469.1:0-5378 GCA_039200855.1 Cyanobacteria bacterium P01_D01_bin.44
AGTATGAGTGTGTACGGGTATAAGGGACAGCGATGAATGAACCTTGATTTCAGTCCATGTCACCCAGAACCTGGAACCCTAGGGATTAGCTTGAAAATAAAGTGCCCGGACAAGATTGTGGCAGGGTGGATGGGTAACAGGGTCGGTGGGATATTATTTAAGCGCGACTCTCCTACAACCTGAGACCTTAGGCAACCGTGCCCCTGAACTTGGCCTGACACGAGTCTCGACGGAGTTGTCGCTATACATTTATCGGAGCTTGCACAACAATCACCGAACAGCCTGCATGGTGCATGACATAGTTGCTGACGCTGCCGATCCACAATTCTGATAGGCCCGAACGGTTATGGCGTCCGATGAGGATCAGATCAGCCTGCCAGTCCCTGGCAACCTGGCAAATTTGCCGCCCCGGCTCCCCTACTGCTTGGGTCCATTCGGTAGCAACCCCGTGTTCCTGCTGGATCTGATTAACTTGGATATCGAGGGCTTGCTGATTGGCTTGTTGTTCTGCTTGCCACTGCCCGATATAAATCTGAAAGGCATCAACACTCACGGCAGAATGCATACCGTCAGCGGTCATATACATCGGGTTGGGGTAGCCAGATTCGGGTGGCAACAGAACGTGAATCAAGTTGAGGGCGCCTTGACTAGGTGCCGCGATCGCGATCGCCTCACTTAGAGTGAGCCAAAGAAATCATCATCCACTAGCCTAGTATGCGTAGGTTGAGTAGCTTTAGGTCATGAGGTCAGATACGACACTTGAATTAACGGATACGCTGAAAGCGTTATGGCAAGACACCGCTCGACGGCTCAAAGGAACTGACCGGCGTCAATTTATGGCTCAAGTTGTGCAAGCTTTGGGACCTGGCGGGCAATCGCAAGCTGAACGGGAGTTGGACTGGAACCGAGGGACGATTCGCAAAGGGCTGTATGAACTGGCCCACGGCCCCATCCATGATGCCTTTGAGCGGCGCGGTCGCAAGCCGACGGAAGCTCGCCTCCCGCAGTTGCTTGATGACATTCGCGCCCTTGTCGAGCCGCAAACGCAGGCTGACCCCAGCCTCACCAGCCAGCGCCTCTACACTCGGATCAGTGCCGCTGAAGTGCGACGTCAACTCATGGCCCAGAAAGGCTACAGCGATACCGAGTTACCCACCGTCGAAATCATTCGGCAACGCTTGAATCAGTTGGGCTATCGGCTGCAGCGCGTGGCCAAAACCAAGCCTCAAAAGGTGATTGCTGAAACCGAAGCCATTTTTGCTGAAGTCAACCGCTGCCATCAGGCCGCCGATGCCGATGAGCACACCTTACGACTCTCCATTGATGCCAAAGCCACGGTCAAAATCGGCGACTATGACCGTGGGGGGAAAAAATCGCGTCCTCATCCAGGCGGCGGATCATGACTTTAAGCCCACCGCGACGCTCACCCCATTGGGCATATTTTTGCCCGCTTCGAATGACCTCTGGCTGAGCTTGGTGAGTTCAAAACTGACAGCCGATGCCATTGTGGATTGTCTAGAAGCCTGGTGGCAACAGGTCAAAGCGCACTTCTCTCATATCCATCGTTGGCTGATTAATGCCGATAATGGCCCCGAAAATCATTCCCGTCGCACCCAATTTATGGCCCGTCTAGTCGCCCTCGCCCAGCGTGAGCAAATGACCATTCAGCTAGCTTACTATCCGCCCTATCACAGCAAATATAATCCTGTGGAGCGAACCTTTGGCTGGCTCGAGCAGCACTGGCGAGGCCGTCTATTGGACTCGGTTGAGACCGTCATGAGCTTTGCTCAATCGCTCACTTTCAAAGGGAAGCAGCCGACAGTCAACCTGGTGAACCAGACCTATCACACAGGTGTCAAGCTCACCCAAAAAGCGATGGCAGAACTTGAAAAGAAGCTGCATCGGTTGCCAGGTCTCGAAAAGTGGTTTGTTGAAATCATTCCGACGCCTGCTTAACTATTGGATGATCTTTTCCTTGGACTACTCTAAGACCCCAGAGCCTCTTCTTTCATGCATGAGTCTGCAAAGCGTGTCTTAACCGGCGTCATCTTCTTTATCCTGACGGTGGTGATCGCCATTTTGGGATATGTCTGGTTTGGGTGGACCCCATTAGAAGCCATCTATATGGTGGTAATTACCATTTTTGGGGTGGGGTATGGCGAAGTTAAGCCTTTAGAGACACCCGTCGAGAAAATTTTCACCATTCTTGTCATCATTGCTGGGACAACTGCGGCAGTGTATAGCGTAGGAGGCTTTGTCCAGATGGTCACTGAAGGAGAGATTAATCGTGCTTTTAGTAACCAGCGGAAACAGTTGACGATCGCCAACCTACAAGACCATGTGATTATTTGTGGCTTTGATCGCATGGGTCAGGTGCTCGCCCGCCAACTGGATGAGGCCCAACAGCCCTTTATCATCATTGAAGTCAATCCTGAAAAGTCCGAACTGGCGGAAGCCTCGGGATATCTTCAGCACTTGGGCGACAGTACCAATGAAACCACCTTGGATGCGGTGGGCATTCAACGCGCCAAAGCGTTAGTAGCGGTGTTGCCAGATGATCAGGCCAATGTGTTTATTACGTTGACCGCTCGGGATCTCAATCCGCGCATCAAGATTTTGGCCCGCGGAGAGCTACCTTCGACGGAGCGAAAGCTACGTCTGGCCGGAGCCGACCATATCGTTCTGCCCGACACGATTAGCGCTATCCAGCTCTCTAATTTGATTGTGCGGCCGACGGGCATGGATTTTCTGAACAACACCTACGAGCGCAGTTACCTCAATGAGTTTCTGGCCAACGTTGAGGTGCAAATGGAAGAGCTCCAGATTCAGGAGGGATCGCCGTTTGTGGAGAAAACCCTCATGGAGCTGCAGGTGCGCGGCAAAGGAGCCTTTATGATCATTGCTCTGCGCCGCTTGAATGATCGGCTAATATTTCGACCCTCAGCGACACAGTTGCTGAATGTGGGGGATTCGCTAATTATTTTGGGGCATCAAGATAAACTGCCACAGTTTGCCAAGCACTATCACCTAAAGCGTTATCACCTGAGCCCTGAGAGGTTACCGACGGCATGATCGATACGTTATGGCTGTTGCTCTGTTCTGGTCTGTTTTTTTTGATGCAGGCCGGTTTTATGTGTTTGGAGTCGGGACTGACCCGCTCAAAAAACAGTATCAATGTGGCGGCGAAGAATCTGGCTGATTTTGGGATTTCGGCTGGGTTATTTGGGCTGTTTGGTTATGGGCTCATGTTTGGGGCGTCTCAAGGGGGCTGGCTGGGCAGAACTGAGTTTTTGCCCGCGTTCACCGAGCAACCGAATGCGGCTGTGTTTTTCCTCTATCAAATGATGTTTTGTGGCACGGCGACGACCATCGTGTCAGGAGCGGCCGCAGAACGACTCAAGTTTCATGCCTATGTGCTGCTAACAGTGTTCCTTTCAGGGGTGATTTATCCCTTGTTTGGTCATTGGAGCTGGAATGGCATTGCCGCCGAGAATGCCGGGGGCTGGCTTGAAAATCTAGGCTTTGTTGACTTTGCCGGATCAACGGTCGTGCATAGTGTCGGCGCGTGGTTTGGCTTGGCAGTGGTGTTAGTGGTGGGGGCACGCCAGGGTCGCTTTGGGGGAGTAGGCCAATCACAACCCATTCAAGGCGCGAATGTGCCCTTTTCGGTCTTAGGAGCGCTATTGCTCTGGTTTGGTTGGCTAGGGTTTAACGGCGGGAGTACATTGGCGCTCAATGAGCAAGTACCAGGCATTGTGGTCAACACGGTGATGGCCGGTGTCGGGGGACTGCTCACCGCTGCCATCCTGAGTACCTGGCAACACAAGGTCGTGGACGTGGGCCAGTTAATCAATGGCTCTTTAGCGGGTTTAGTGGCCGTGACCGCCTGCTGCCATGTGATAAGTCTGCCACTGGCAATCATTGTCGGGGGCACGGGTGCCGCGATCGCGCTCTTGGCCTCTCAGCAGTTGGTGCGTTGGCAAATTGATGATGCGGTCGATGCCTTTCCGGTGCACGGAGCAGCTGGTGCTTGGGGAACGTTGTGCGTGGCTTTGTTTGGTCAGCTCGATCTGATTGGCACGGGGTTGAGTCGCGGGCATCAAATTATGGTGCAGGGCATGGGCATTGGCGTCGCGGCGATCTGGACCTTCGGCTTGGCTTGGGGAGTTTTAACCCTGGTGAATCAGGTGTTTCCTCTGCGCATTTCATCGGAGGAAGAACACATTGGCCTGAACGTGTCGGAACATCGAGCGAAGACGGAAACTTACGAACTCTTCCAGGTGATGGATTATCAGGCGAAGACTAATGATCTGAGCCAGCGAGTGCCGGTGGAACCCTTTACTGAAATTGGCCATATCGCAACTCGCTATAACCAGGTGATTAGCGCGTTTGAAAAACGCCAGAACCAGAGTGTGGAAGACTTGGCCCATATCTACTACGTGACGGAGGCGATCGTGGCGGCGGTAGAGACGCAAAGCTTTAAGGTGAATAACTTGGGGCTGGATGAGGTAGCTGAGCGATCGGATGAGTTAGGCTCCTTGGCTCGGGCCATTCAAGCAGTGGTGGGGATTGTGGAACAACGCGAGCAGGAAATTGCCGACCTGAAGCAGCAATTAGACCAGCGGCCTCAAGGGGCTGACCAGGTCTGATGGAACTCGCATAAGTTAATTGCATACCCGTCACCCCTAACTGCACCCTGCTTGCGGTTCTGGGGACAGGTTTCCCTGTTGGGCTTGGTTATAGCCCACATTTCGCAGGTTGATGGACAGAAAAAGAGATTTTATCGGATACCCTGAAACGCTTACCGTGTAAGCATTTTACCATTTCTGGGTTTTCCATCCCTAACCACTGAAAACCAGACTAACGCTGGAGCAGAGCTTTCGGCCTAAACACCAGAGACACTGACCTTCCAGTTCGATTTGCCGACAGCGATCGCGGCCTTTATCCCAGTCCTGACCATTCATCCGACTGGACCTGAAAACAACTTTCACTAGCCATCGTGACGACTTTACTGTTTTCTCCTAATGTTTGGTGGCCATCCACTATAAATGTTCCTGACCAGACTTTAGTGACCCGACAGTTCAGCGACGCGATCGAGTTGCGCTTGGGTATTCGTTGCCCACTGAGGATTGTTTTGGGTAATGTACAGATTTTTTGCGTGTTCTAACACGCCCTGCGCTTCTGCATAGTTACCTAAGCGGATGAAGGATAACCCCGCACTATAGTAGGCGTTGGCGTAACTGGGGTTGTACTCTGTTGCTTTGCGAAAAGAGTCAAGGGAAGCGTTGTAATTGCCTTGACCGTACTGGGCAACCCCGAGGTTGTAGTAAGCCTCAACATACTGCGGAAAAATCGCGATCGCGCGATTAAACGCCGTG
>JBCCRZ010000470.1:0-5366 GCA_039200855.1 Cyanobacteria bacterium P01_D01_bin.44
AGCACAACCGACCCCAGCAACCAACTGCCCTCGGTGCGATTCAAAATGGTCTGGGCGGGCACGGTGGTTAAAAACGCAACTGGAATCACGAAGGTAAAGAAAAATCGATACGCCGCAGGAAACGCCACGATGGGATAGCGCCCGGCGTCGAGTAGGCCCCGCAGAACCTCAGTCACATTATAGATTTTCACAAACCAAATACTGGTAGCCCCCAGCATAAACCAAAGGCTATACAGACTCAGCAACCCAAACAGCAGTGGGGGGATGCCCAGCAAGTAACTGAGCGGCGATAGCCCGAGCTGATGCCCCGCGTAGAATAAAATCCCCAGCCCAAAGATAATATCTGGTAGCCCCCAGGGAGAGATCGTGCGGGTTGACAGCCAAAACTGAGAGCTAATCGGCTTGAGTAAGACAAAATCAAGGGTGCCCTCCTGGACGTGGTTGACGATGCGATTGAGGTTAGGCGTCAAGAACGTCGCTGAAAACCCCTGGAGCATGGTAAAAATGCCCAGCACCACCAGCGACTCTGCCCAGGACCAGTCCTGGAACTCGTACCCAGTGCGATAGAACAGGAATAACCCAAAGATATTGCCAAACAAGGCAGCTAGGCTGCTGACAGCAGCAATCACAAAATTGAGGCGATATTCTAGCTCGGCTGCGATCGCAACGCTCCAAAACAGTTTGAGTACACGCCAGTAGCGTCCCATAGAAGGAGGGGCAAAGTTAAATAGAGGACGCTTTAAAGTATACGGGAGTCCTTCGGCAGAGACTCACTACCCATCACCCACTACCCATCACCCACCCCCCATTCACCCCACATACCCTTCCAACTCATCTTGCAAGCGATAGCGGGCGCGGGCGATGCGAGATTTAACGGTGCCGAGAGAGACGCCGGTTATCTCCGCGATTTCGTCATAGGAAAGCTGTTTAATCTCTCTAAGCCGGATGGTTTCTTGAAAGATCTCGGGCAGTTGTGCAATGGCCGTTTGCAACCGCTCATAAAACTCTTGCGTCATCATCAGATCAACTGGACCTGGCTCCTCAGAGGCCACCTCCCAATCAAAATGACCCTCGTCGGTTCGTCGTGATGCGTCGAGGGAGACAATGCCTGCAAACCGTTTGCGTTTGCGCAGGGTGTCGTAAAACAGATTGGTGGTAATACGTCTGAGCCAGGGCTTAAATCGATTTGCCTCCTTGAGACGAGGAATATATCGATAGACGCGAATCCAAACCTCTTGGCTGAGATCGGCCCGATCTGAGAACTCCAGAGAGAAGTGATAAAGTAGCTTATCTACATGGGGTTGATAACGTCGCATCAGCTCTGTAAAGGCGACTTTGTCAGGGGACTGACTTTGGCAACAACAAACTAACTCAACGTCTGATAGCTGTCTCAAATTTCGCATGGCGGGCTCGGCAGCAGTGGTTAGCGCCTCTGGAGACTGTCCTGAAGCGTAAACCTCAGAAGCGCTGACTTTAGTTGAGATTCCCTTTGCAAGGGTTACTGTCCGGTGTGGTGCAGGGCGAGCAACAAAAGTTCCAGGTTGACGGTGAGATGCTTGGGCAACAGTCATAATTAGCTGATTGAATAAAATTTGCGCATTCAGTCGAAGGGCAGTCAGGTAAGCGGGGGGTTGCTCAGGGGAAATACTTATTCTTCTCTGATATGAAAGTAGTAAAAAATACGCACACGGCACATCCGCCATGGCGCGGATGACTTTCTTTGAAGAAGCTGTGTTTTAAGGGGATTAAATATGAAGGGAGAACTTAGAGCTGATTTAGAACCGTAAAAATACGGATCCTTGATAGCAAAAGGATGAAAATTGAGTCAAAAGGAATGATGGGCTTCAAACTAGCTTTATAGAGACGAGATTTACCTAGGCTCCCATGCCGGAGTATTGCTTTAAACCACGCCGCCAGAGCCATCGATTAAGACACCCAAACAGAATGCTCCAGCCCAGCATCGTCAGAAGACCTCGACCCAAATCAACGGGGAGGCCCACTAACAAACTGGCTGGAAAATAAATTAGATAGGGAAACGGGGTCCACAGCGCTACGCTACGCACCGCTTCGGGGAACAACGAGAGCGGCGCAATCATGCCTGAGAAGAAGATATAAAACAGAAAGGAAAACTGCTCGATTGCGGTGGCGCGCTCTACCCAAAAGGCCCCCATAGCATAGGTGTATTGCATCAAAAAGCGTAGGCAAAACGACAGTAAAATGCCGATAAATCCCCAAAACAGACCATAGGGGGTCGGCACCCACAGCGCATCAGGATAGAGCACAAAGAAAAACACCACTAGCACCGCTGCAAACGGCAGTCGGGCAAACCGCTCGGCAAAATGGCTGAGAAAATGTCGCCAGCCGGGATCAAGAGGCTGTAATAGCAGGGGTGATAGCTTGCCCTGCAAGACCTCTCGCTCAAAATCCCAAATCACCCAAACGACGGTAAACTGCCGCACGATAAACACAGCCAGAAAGTAGCGCACAAACTCGACGGGAGACAGGCCAAACTGGCCACTCTCAGCCGCCTGGGTCCAGATCCCCATGAGGATGATCGGTAGCGACCCAGATAACACCCAAAACATCAGCTCGGCCCGATATTCGACCATGTAGGCGTAGTAAACCGAGATCAGTACCCTGGCAATGTTGGCTGCTCTGGCAATTTGCCGCATTCAGATACTCCACTGATAGAGCGAAATTATTTACTAGCATAAGCTGGTTTTGGGCCCGGAAAGTGTTTGATAAAGGGGGGAAGCAGCCAATATCCTCCAAAACCCATCAACCAGTTAGATCTGCTGGCACAATCATTGCCAAGAAATCTGGATAGATGTCCTACAAGGGAGACAGAAGTTAAGACAAATTTGGCAGTCTTTCCACTTTTGGAAGCCTTGCTGCACAAACGGTAAAGGACTTTTGATGACTGTCACTCAAGGGCAAACTTTTGGGGCGACTTTGGGGCAACCGTGGAATCAGGTTTAGGCATTACTTTCTATTCAATCGGGCTCGCAGGATGAAGGGAAGCAAGCTACTGCAGCTGTATGCCAGCGGACGCAGAAATTTTAGTGGAGAACAGTTTCAAGGTCAGTCGCTGAGAGGCCAAAATCTGACCGGCATCAACCTGCGGGGGGCCGATCTGCGGGGGGTTAATTTTATGGGAGCCAATCTGACTGGGGCCAATTTACAAGGGGCCAAAGCCGGATTGCCGATTCGTTGGGGGGTCACCTGGGGAGTAATCGCGTGTTTACTAGCGGCGGTCGCTGGGTTTCTCTCGGGGTATGTGGGCGATCTAGTGACGCTGTTGCTGATCTCTGAGAGTCCTGGAAGTGTGTCGGCGGGGTGGGTTACTTTATTCGTGCAGGGGGTGTTTTTTGCGATCGCACTGCACCGAAACCTCGCTGTCGGGTTTAAAGCGGTGGCGCTGACCCTGGCGGTCTCGATCACAGCAACCATTGCGGCGGCTTTGCTATTGGCCGCGACGGGGGATGTGTCGAGCCTATTTCCTGAGGCGTTTTATGTAGTGTTTTCGTTTGCGATCGCGGCCTCGCTCACCGTTGCCGTTGCTTTTGTCCTGGCGGTGGCGGTGGTCCTGGCCTCGATAGTGGCGGGGGCTGTCGCTGTGGTGATGGCGATCTCAACGGCGGTGGCCGTAGCCAGCGGTGCGGTGTTTGCAGTGGCACTGGCGCTGACGGTGACCGTGCAGGCGTCGGTGGCCATCGCCATCGCCATGGTTGTGATTGGTTTGAGTACCTATCTGGGGGGGCGAACCTTAGCAGGCGTACCCAGCCACCGCTCTATTCAGGGCGTTGCGGTCACTCTGGCTACGATGGGGGGGACCAGCTTTCGACGGGCAAATTTAACCGATGCCGACTTTACCCAGGCCCTGCTTAGGAGCACCGACTTTCGACAGGCTCAGCTGATTCGTACCCGATGGCGAGGGACCCAGGCCCTGAGTCTAGCCCGTGTGGGGGATAGCTACCTGCAATATCCGGTGATCAGAGATTTGGTGATCACCGGGCAGGGTAAAGATTTGACGGTTCACCCCCATCCCCTCAACCTGCAAGGGATTAACCTGGCTGGGGCCAACTTGGTCAATGCCAATTTTACCGGCGCGATCCTCAAGGATGGAACCTTGCAGGGGGCCAATTTAGCCGACGCCACCCTGACACTGGCCAATCTCAATCGGGCTAACTTGCAAGACGCTGATTGTTCTCGGGCTAAGCTGGTGCAGACCCAGCTCCATGAAGCGAGTCTGGCCGGGGCCTGTCTGACCGGGGCTACCATCGAAGATTGGGGGATCACGACGGCTACCCAGCTCAACGGGATCCAATGTGACTATGTGTTTATGCGCTCGCCCCGTGACGATGACCCAGATGCCAACCCCCACCGTAAGCCCGACGCCTGGGACACCAACTTTGAACCGGGTGAATTCATTGATTTCATCAGCCCCCTGATCGACACCCTTGACCTTTACCACAATCAAACTGTAGATCCCCGCGTTGTTGCAGTGGCCTTCAATGAGCTGCGAGAAAACAACCCTGACAGCAACCTGGAAATCATCTCCATGGAGCGCCGGGGCAAACGCCGGGACAAGTTTTTGTTGCGGGCCGAAGCCCGTCCCCAGGCAAATCTGGCCGAGCTGCATGCCCAATATTTTGATCGCTACCGAGAACTGTTGACGCTCCCCCCCCAAACCCTGGTGGCCATTTTGATGGAAAAAGAAAGTCAGACAACTCTACTTGCCAACATGGTAAGCACGGCGGTCAACCGCTCAGGCATCTATGCAAAAAACTATCAACACCAAGGAGGCACCATGTCCAATCCCCCCCTGAGTCCCCCTACGGTCAATCAAACCTTTCAAGGGCCGGTCAGCGGCGTTGCCGGTAACGTGCAGGGAGACCAAATCGCTCAGGCCCCCGAGCGACAATCCCTGGCAGACGCTGCGGTCCAAATCCAGCAGTTGCTGCAACAGCTAGCAAAAACCAACCCAACCGCGACCGAGACTGACCAAAAAGCCTTTGTAGGCGCGGCCTTGCCCCCGACAACAAAACAGCGATTGGTCAAGGCCCTCAGGCAGGGTGGCAAAACAGCGCTGGCCGAACTCTTAGATAACGTCTATGTCAATGTGGCGGTCGCCGCGATTGAGGGGTGGTCAGGGGAATAAGATACCCCGCTTTACGGGCACCTCTTCCCGAAGGGAATTACCTGGGGCTCACATAAAATCGTCAATATCGGCAAAGGCTTCAGGGGTGAGCCCCGTCACCCAATCGTTGAGCTCCTCGACTTTGTCTTCGGCAACCGCTGTTTCTAAACAGGCATTATCTAAATGACTGGCCGCAGCAGAAATCTGGCGATTTGCTTCGGAGTCG
>JBCCRZ010000471.1:0-5362 GCA_039200855.1 Cyanobacteria bacterium P01_D01_bin.44
CAAGGACATGTCATTGTCGGCAACCTCAAAGATCTTTCCGATTTCACAACATTGTTGGCTTATCGAGGCATTGAACCATGAGTGGCATCGTCGGAATCGTTTCTCTTGAGGGCCATGTCGTCAGTCAAACTGATTTAACCGCCATGCTGGATGCTATTGCCCATCGAGGCACTGATGCGGTAAACAGCTGGGTAAAAGGGCCCGTCGGCATAGGACATCGAATGCTGTGGAGTACACCAGAATCCCTGCTGGAGACTTTGCCGTTGGTAGAGCCATCCCAATCTTTGGCGAAGGATTTAAAACAAGAGTTAACCGAGGAGTTGACTGAGCGTTGGGTACTGACTGCGGATGCCCGGATTGATAACCGTGAAGAGCTACTCACCAAGCTAGATCTAGGCAATCGCCCGCTTGAGAAAATACCTGACAGTGACTTTATCCTGGCTGCCTATCAAAAGTGGGGCGTTGACTGCCCGCAACATCTTCTAGGTGCCTTTGCCTTCGCCATTTGGGATGCCTCAAAACAGTCTCTTTTCTGTGCCAGAGATCATCTAGGGGTTAAACCTTTTTACTACTATTATCAGGCCGATCACAGTTTCCTGTTTGCGTCTGAGATCAAGGCGCTACTAGCCCTGCCCCAGGTACCGCGTCGCCTTAATGAGGTCAGGCTAGGCGACTATTTAGCCCTGATGATGCATGATAAAACCATTACGAGTTACTGCGATATTGTACGCCTACCTCCGGCCCATAGCCTTCTGGTCAGCCCATCAGAATTAAAACTCTGGTCTTACTGGTCTCTCAATCCTGATTATGAGCTGAAACTAGGCTCTGATGAAGCCTATGCCGAAGCGTTTCAGAAGATCTTTACAGAAGCCGTACGATGTCGTTTAAGAAGCGCCTTTTCGATCGGTAGTCACTTGAGCGGTGGGTTAGATTCCTCCTCAATCACCTGTGTTGCCCGTCAGCTACTAGCTGACTCTGAAGACACCACACTCCATACGTTCTCTAATATCTTTGACGATGTTCCAGAGTGTGACGAACGCCCTTATATCAATGCCGTTTTAGAACAAGGCGGGCTCACCCCTCACTATGTTCAAGCAGACCAGTTCGGCCCATTAGCAGATACCAAAGAGATCTGGCAGTACGAAGATGAAGCCCTGTTGGGGCCGAGTCATTCCTATCCCTGGCATCTCAATCGAGCCGCTCAAGAGGCTGGGGTGCGAGTTGTCTTAGATGGATTAGATGGCGACACCACCGTTTCCCATGGCATTACCAGACTGGTAGAGTTGGCTCAGCAGGGAGCCTGGACAGATTTTTGCACAGAGGCTGAAGGTCTGGCTAAAAACTTTGACCGCTCCCCACGGTCGATACTCAAGAATTATGGCTACCCGACTTTACAGCGCTGGGGAAAATCCTGGCAATGGCTCTCCCTGGTCAACGCAATTCGGGTGCTTCATCAGCATTTTGGAATCTCCCGTAAACAGATGCTGGTGCAGTTCGGCCTAAAACCTTTTATCCAATCTTTCACGTCACGATTAACTCACCCAACCCCATCAAAGCAAACTCAAGCGACACCTGAGAAAGTGGCCTACCCTGACCTCATTAAGCAGGCATTTGCTGAGAAGATTGTTTTAGATTGTCGGATACAAGCGTGTGCCCCGCCTCCTTCAGCACCATCTACCTCAAGAGAACATCACTGGCAATCTCTCACCCATGGCATTCTCCCATTGATATTAGAACAGTTAGATCGCTCTGCAGCAGCATTCTCTCTTGAAGTGCGTCATCCCTTTATGGATAAACGTCTCATTGAGTTTTGTTTAGCCCTCCCGGCTGAGCAAAAGCTAAATCAGGGATGGAGCCGCATAATTCTCCGTCGAGCCTTAGCAGGGATATTGCCAGACGAGGTGCAATGGCGCGGTGGCAAAGCCATTATGACAGCTAATTTTTTACATGGGTTGCGTGTTCGCGATCGCCAACAGTTAGAGGATGTCATGCTCAATCAGGTAGCCATCCTGGAGCCTTACGTGAATATAGATGTTTTGAAGGCTGCTTATCACCGCATGATCTCTAGTCAGCAGGTCAAGGATCAAGATAACATGATGGTTTGGCGAGCAGTCATCTTGGCACTGTGGCTACAACGTTATTAATCAGTTTTTCAAAGCTTGGCAGGTCTTGCCCCTGACACTTTATATCCATTGACTATTGGGTCAGACAAGACTGTAAGTCCAGCTCAGGGGACGCAGTCTACCTTGTTAAAACTAACATGTAAAACAGGAGACTAATCATGAAGAAAACTTACACATCACCCCAACTGACTGTTCACGGTAGCGTTGAGCAACTCACCCAAATTACAGGGGCTGAACGCACATCGGATGTGTTGGCTTTCAACGGCACAACCCTCTTGTCAGACAATGATTCTCAGGACATAGATCTTGTTTTTCAGGAGAGTTAAGCTCACTGTAAAATAACCTGACACAGTTTTGAAGGTATACCAACTGTGACCAGACTGTGAACAATCTGTGATTTTCAGTCTATATAGGGTGTTCCTAGATTGTGACAAATCATCCCTTGTCACCAGAATAAGGGTAACACCCTATTTCTTTCCTATTATCTCTTCTATCTCACCCTGAAAGCATGAATATCTATAAAGCTTATGATCTCTGTATTCACTCAGAGATTCCGCTGCTAGAGACAATGGCGTCCTCAGGCCCAGCCGATGTCACCGTGCGGATAGGAAAGCTCAACGATGTCATTCCAGCCAACCTGGATTGCGGCCATCGTCTTTTAGGTCAAATGTCAGGGAGTGGCAGATTTTTGATCCGATCAGGGCGAGAAATTATCATTGACCCACAGCCAGAAGCAACCGCATCGGTATTATGTGCCAACATCCTGGGTCCAGCCATGGCGGTTATTTTGCGTCAGCGAGGCTTACTGGTGCTCCATGCTAGTGCGGTGGTGATTAATAACTATGCGATCGCATTCATGGGTGGGTCTGGATGGGGCAAATCAACCCTGGCAAATGCTTTTCATCAAAAGGGTTACGATATTTTGACAGATGATGTCCTGGCAATTGACGTCCGGAACAATCCGCCGCTGGTTCATCCTGCCTTCCCTCAACAAAAACTATGGTCTGAAGCAGCGGTTGCCCTGGGCCATCACGCCTCAGATCTATCGCCTCTGCACAACAAGACTCCAAAACTTGCTTATGTGTTTAAGAGCGGGTTTTGTCAGGTGCTCGCACCACTACAGCGGATTTATGTACTGGCTAAAGGCGAACAGCATGAAATTGTTAAACTCACCCCTCAATCTGCATTTGCTGAGTTGGTACGACATACTCGCGGCGTCTCCAGCCTGATATCTCCAGAGTTTGTCACTCAGCATTTGAATCAGTGCACCCAACTGATTCAAACAACAGAGTTTTGTCGCTTCACCCGAAAACCATCACTAGACGCGTTACCAGAGCTGATGGCTATGGTAGAAGCTGAAACGCTCCCCCCGTCCTCTGTTACCCATCCCGCTGCTGTCATTGATTGAGCCTTGCGAACGTGCCTGCAACCTTCTCAACCCCTCTACACCGTGGGAATACCCTTGCATTTCATCTCTTAAGGATCTTCCATCTGGTATGGTCCGCCGCTGGCTACTGGACCTTAGGCTGGATACTGTTGTTGGTTGCTCAAGGCCTATTGCCGGCTGCAACCGTGGTCTTGAGCCGACAGTTGGTTAACAGCTTGGTGACCGTCATGGGTGAGGGTATAAATAGGGAAGCCATCCAAATACTGTTACTGCCCACTGCCTTGATGGCGACTATTTTACTGGCTACCCAGATGTTAGCCAGCATCGGTGAACTGATTCGCACCATGCAGTCAGAACTGGTACAAGACCACATTAGCCATTTAGTCCACGACCAGTCTATTAGCATTGATTTTGGCTGCTATGAATCGTCAGAGTATAACGATCAGCTTGAACGAGCCAGAGCTGGAGCCGGAGGACGTTCCCTAGCGCTATTAGAGAGTAGTGGCAGCTTATTGCAAAACAGCATTACCCTGTTTGCGGTGGCTGCACTACTCCTCAACTACGGACTTTGGTTACCCTTGGTTTTGTTAGGCAGTGCATTGCCCACCTTTTATGTAGTCTTGCGCTTAAATCGGCTGCAATATCAATGGTCACAACGAACCACCATCGATCGCCGTCGCTTAAATTATTTCGAGTTGTTGCTGACGCACTCAACCGTCGCGGCTGAGCTACGGCTCTTTGATTTTGGCCCCCACTTTCGAGAGTCTTACCAAAGATTACGCCACAGATTACGTACCGAAAGATTTAAACTCATCCGAGACCAAAGCATCAGTCGTTTTTTTGCTGGGCTGATAGCCCTACTGCTAGCAGGTAGCGTTCTATCTTGGATGGGGCGTCAGGTACTCTCAGGGGTAGTTACCTTGGGCGATCTGGCACTATTCTATCAAGCCTTTAATCGGGGGCAAAACGTTGTTAAATCAGCTTTAAATAGCCTGGGGCAAATTTATAAAAACAGTTTATTCATCAGCAACCTGTTTGAGTTCTTAAATATCCAACCTAAGATCGTAGATCCTCCCCACCCCATGGCAGTGCCCACCAATCTTAGCCAGGGCATTCGGTTCAATCGGGTCACCTTTCGCTACCCTGGCAGCAGCGAGGCTGTACTCAAAGACTTTGACCTCACCATCCCAGCGGGCAAAATTGTGGCTATTGTCGGTGACAACGGTGCAGGCAAAAGTACCCTACTAAAGCTCTTGTGCCGGTTTTACGATCCTGAAAGCGGCAGTATCGAGCTAGACGGCATTGACATTCGCCAGTTTCCAGTGCAGCCCTTACGCAAGTTGATTACCGTCTTATTTCAGTTTCCGCTCACCTATCAGCTGTCAGCAGCTGACAACATCGCCCTGGGAGACTTATCGGCAATCGATCAGCAAGATCGGATTCAGGCTGCGGCGATAGACGCAGGCATTCATGACAAACTGATGCACCTGCCCCAGCAATACAATACGCTTTTGGGCAAATGGTTTCCGGGTGGCACCGATCTCAGCGGTGGTCAATGGCAGCGCATTGCCCTGGCCCGAGCCTTCTTTCGCAAAGCCCCCATTGTGATTCTGGACGAACCCACCAGCGCCATGGATCCTTGGGCAGAATCAGATTGGCTGGATCGCTTTCGAAGTATGGCCAGTGGGCGTACAGCCGTTGTCATTACGCATCGGTTTACGCTGGCTATGCGAGCCGATCAGATTCACGTTATGCGAGCAGGGCAGATCGTCGAGACGGGTACCCATGCTGAGCTATTACAACAAGATAGTCTGTATGCCGAATCATGGCGATCGCAAATGCAAACGACTCC
>JBCCRZ010000472.1:0-5341 GCA_039200855.1 Cyanobacteria bacterium P01_D01_bin.44
GACTTAGTGATTGGGGATAATAGTTCTCCGGTGGTTGCGATCGCACTCAATCTCCTACTCCTCACGGGTTTAGTGGTGGGTGCCTTCACGGGTTACTACGGCGACTTCCTTGGGAACAAGATTGAAGCCTTGATTTTTGTCAGCTGTATCCTCATGTTTGTGGGGTCAATTCTCTTCTCGACCTTGGTGAGTCAAACCCTGCTGCTATTGCCCCGCAAGAAAAACTGGATCTGGTTTGGGGCCGTCGGAAGTGTCAGCTGCTTAGCCTTTCCAGGGCTGGCGATGGTGATGGCCATCGTCCTCTTCGGCACCCATCCGTCTCCGGCATACTTTCTGGGGATGCCGTCTGAGTTGAGTGTGTTTGTGATCCCATTGAGCCTCTTAGGAACCGTCACGGCGATTTTAGCCTTTACCCATACCCGTCAGCTGCTCCTGGCAGGGCGCTCAGAGTCTCAAAAGCTATTCAGTGATCGAGCCGATTCGCTCACTGTCTGAGCTGGCTTCGAGATGAGCCAAAGGCTTCGACGAGAGGCTTTGACGGTGAGTTCAGCCAAACTGCTCAGTCGAATGTGAGGGGGCGGGCGGGAAAGTCCCGCTCCGCCCCTGCTTCACAAACCCTGAAAAGAACAATCAAAACAGCTAGGGGCTTGTAACCAAAACAAAAAATCACACCGACTCTCTCTACGATGATTACATTCTCCCAACAGCGAAATATTGCCCTTGAGCAAATTCTGCCCTTGTACGAAGCCCACAACTGGTCTTCGGCGCACAAACCCCAGACTTTATATCAGGCACTGCTAAGTTCCCATACCCTGGTCTCAGCCTGGGATGGAGAAAAGCTCGTCGGCATTGGCAATGCCATCTCCGATGGTTTCCTGGTGGTGTATTATCCCCATCTTTTGGTAAGCCCTGGCTATCAGGGGCAAGGCATTGGTCGGAAAATCATGGAGATTTTGAAGCAGCCTTACGAAGGCATGCATATGCAGATGCTAGTCGCTGACAGGGAGGCGATTGGCTTCTATGAAAAATGTGGGTTCACAAAGGCTGGCAAAACTCAGCCCATGTGGATATATGACGGAGCAGATCACTAAGATTAGGGTTGTTTTTCAATCTGCCTTTCAAATAGAGATAGCTGTCTAGCTTTATCGGTCGGCATCAGCTCCCAGCCTTCTTTCAACAATTTTTGAAATGTGGCAAATCCTTGAGAACCCATAGAGAAGCGATGCTCGGGAACCTTAAGATCAGGGAACATCGTATACGGTCGCCAGGGTTTCCCTGGTTCGGTGCGCAGATGTAAAATTTTTGGACTGTCACTGCCTGTTTTGGATAACCAGGCCATTTGTTTAAGCGTATGTTTACTGGTCATGATTAAGCTCCTTAACCCAAGGGCTGATCGAGAACTCGATCAGCCCGTCAAGTCTTTTAGGGACCCAGGGTTTTGTTATTTTGACCTTTATCAGGTCAAAAGTTACAACTTCAAATAGCATTCTCTAAAGGTATGCTTGACCCAGTTGTCTTTCAGCATCAGCTGACGCATGGCCTCAAGCAAATACGATTGAGCTTGCTCTGCCGAAAGCGTTTCAACCTGTTTTTTCAAGACGTTGAGTTGAAATTCTTGCTCTAATGTCAGGGTTCCAGGTGAGTTCATAAGATTCCTCCTTGGGCTCTGTAAAGCCACGATCACCAGCTATTTACAGCTATTTACGACTGATTTACAGGGTGGTGGATAGAGTCCTTCACATACACATGCCAAAGGAGGACTCTGCTATCGGCACAAGCGGCTTGATAGCGCCTTTTGGCTTGCAAGAATAGAGCCTTTTCAAAACCTCTACCCCTGGGGAAAGATAATCTTTGAAAGCGTTTCAGGGATTTTTTAGCTGAACAGATAGCTGTCTGGGTTACCTTTCCTTGATCCCATTATAGCAAACACACTTTTTTGCTTTCGCACCCGCCTACTTAAAGGGATCTGGGGCGAAACAACTTGAGTAATCTCAAATGTGAAACTTAATTTTCGCCAGCAAAGTTTTCCACATAAATGCCTTGCTAAAGACATCTCAAAATTCAGGATGGGAGATTACATCTTGAGCGACTTAACCTTATGCACAGAAAGGCTTTTAGTTCGCTACTGAAATTCACCCAAAAGACCTCAGAATTGTTTTTTTGGAGTTAACAGGGATCACCATAAATATTTAAAGCTAACTCCATTTGTGAGCATTTTCAGAATCAGAAAACATAATATCTGGATAAAGACATCTCGATCTATCGATTACGGTAATCCGTACCCATGATGTTTGTTGATATAGCGCGATCGCAAATCTCGCCGTAAAATCTTGTTAGACGCAGTGCGCGGCAATGCCTCGACAATGACCACATCTTTTAGTCGAAAAAGGGGATTTAAAGCCTGACAGATTGCCGTTTGAAATCGGTTCTGCAATTCTTTTTTAGAGCATTGGGCAGATGGACCAAGCACCACATACACAATCAGTTGGCTAGGGCCACCCATTTCAGCGTCTGACTCAACTGTAATCGCAGCCACCTCCTGCACCTCCGGCAAGGTTTGCAGCACCCACTCAATCTCAGCGGCGCTGACCTTGATACCTCCCAAGTTCATGGTGTCATCGACCCGACCCTGGGCGCGATAGTAGCCATTTGCCAGTCTCTTAAACTGATCACCGTGGCGGCGCAGAGGGCGCGAATAGAGGGGGGTGTTGGCAAAGTAAACCTGATGGTGTTCCCGATTTAGCAGTGTGGTAGAGAGGCCAATGGAGGGTGGCACCATGAAGGCCTCGCCCTCGTCACTGGGGTGCCCCTTGTCGTCTAAAATGACAACCTCCAACCCCAGTGCTGGGGTCGAGAACGTAGCCGGATAGGCGGGTTGCACCAGGGTGCCAGTGATGTAACCACCACCAATTTCAGTGCCGCCGCAGTATTCGATAATCGGCTTGTGGCCCCCCAGCGCCATCAGAAAAGCCATATCGTCCGGGTTAGAACATTCTCCGGTGGAGCTAAAAGCTTTGATCTGGTGCCAGTTGAGCCCCGCCATACAGCCACTGCGCCGCCAGGCACTGACCAAACTCGGCACCACCCCCAGCAGGGTCACCCCAGCTGTTTGTACAAATTCTCCAAAGCCTTGCTCAGTGGGCGCATCGTCATACAGCGCCATCGTCGCCCGGTTAAGCAAGCTGGCAAAAATCAGCCAGGGGCCCATCATCCACCCCAGACTGGTCGGCCAGGCAATCACATCACCTGGGTGAATGTCATGGTGCAAATGACCATCAACAGCACATTTCAGCGGCGTGATTTGGGTCCAGGGAATGGCCTTGGGTGTGCCGGTTGTCCCCGAGGAAAACAGAATATTTAAGGGGGTATCTGGCCCACCCGGGACAGCGGTGAACTGGTCGTGATTACTGAGAAAATCGGACCACAATAGGTCCCCTGGGCGCAGCGGGAGGGCTTTTCCGGTGGGAATAATGACTGCCCCTGGAGCCTGCGCCACCACCAATTTGTGATACAGGGGCAAGGGCTTACCCCGCCGCCAAAGATGGGTTTGGGTAAAGACGGCTTTGGCCTGACCAAGCGCTAGCCGCGTGACAATCTCAGCTGGGGCAAAGCTGTCGGCAATGGAAACAACGATGCCACCCATTTTGATGATGCCGAGATAAATCGCGACGGCCTCTATCGTCATGGGCATTAGGATTGCAATCGCATCCCCCACCCCGTAGCCTGCTGCCACCAATCCATTCGCCACCCGATTGGTAAGCCGCTCTAGCTCGCCATAGCTCCAGGTTTGAATCGGGCCACCCGGCTGCTGGGCAATAATAGCCGTTTTATCTTTTGGCGCAAGGAAACAACTCTCAACAATATTAAGCTGAGCATTGACCAGCCAGTACGGCTGCTCTACGCCATCGCCAAGATCGAGAATAGTGGTGTAGGGGTGTTGAAACAGGATGCCCAACCGCTGAATCATATGGTGCCAAAATTCTCCACGATGATCGATAGACCATTGGTACAGCGCATCATAGTTGCTGAGCCCCAGCTGCTGATGTAGGGCAGTGATATTGGCCTGCTGAATCTGCGCTGGCGTTGGCTGCCAGACTGAAGGGGCAGAGGGGGTTTCTGCAATGGTCATTGTGAGGTTTTCCCAAAATGCAGCCGGTCCTCGTTCAAGCCATCCCAGAAAACTGCGATCGCATCTAAAATCTCCTGACCACCCTGGAGAAATTTCTCGCGATTAAACTCGGGTTGAAAATAAACTGACTCCAGTTCTTCTAAGGTATGCCCCGCATGCTGTGCCTCCACCCGATTGTGCCAGGTAAAAAAGGCCAGCCGCAGCTGGGGATGTCGGGCCCGCTTAATTTCTAACAGGCCGTCTTCTAGCTCCTGCCAAAAGCCAGCTGCGGCCCAGTTTTCAACGGCAAAGCTGGCTCCCTCAGCAATCAGCGGATCATCGCTGCCATAGAGGCGAATCAGCTGATCACAGAAATGTAACGTGGTGGGGCGACCGTGCTTGCGCTGGCCGATATCGCCGTAGGTAAGCCTAAGCCCCTCAGCGACCCCCAGCAGCCATTCAAAGTGGGCGGCTCGAAATCGGCAGATACCGCCGTCCACGGTACCCTCGGTACTGACTAAGTCGGGGTCACCCTGGCGATCTTTGGCCGCTTCGCTCAAGGGAACGACTTGCCTTTGGGCGGCGTTAGGGTTGCAATAAATCACTCCCAGCTCATTCAGCAAAATCTCTCGGCTGGCCCGTGACTGGACCAAACTGGGAGCATTGATCACCTTTTGCAAAGCAGCCACTAAAAACTGGTTAGAGAAGACTGAAAACTGTCGGATAAAATGGCGCAGCTCCATGTCAGTGGCTAACCCCTGGCTAAACCAATGGGTGTAGGCATTGTGCAAAATGATGCGATGGCGCAAAAAATGGCGATCAACTTTGCCTAAAAAGTCCTGAAACGCCCTGACCTGTCGTGGCGTTAGCTCCCCACGGTGAAGGCGCGTTTGAATACGAGACGATAGGGTGAGCGGGTTAGGAGGCTTAATCAAGGTGTAAGTCATGGTAGGAACTCCAAAGTCAAAGGGGCTGGGCCGCTAGAGGCAGCCAGCTGTAGACATAGCCACGGTCTTCTAGGGCTGTGGCCTCAGGGGTGACCTGTAGCGGGCGAAAGGTATCGATCATAACGGCCAATTCTTCGGTACGCTTTTGACCGATAGACGCTTCATAGGTGCCTGGGTGGGGGCCGTGGGGCAGACCACTGGGGTGTAGCGTCAGGGAGCCGCGTTCAATGCCTTTGCGCGACATAAAGTGCCCCTCGACGTAGTAAATCACTTCGTCAGAGTCAAC
>JBCCRZ010000473.1:0-5336 GCA_039200855.1 Cyanobacteria bacterium P01_D01_bin.44
GCTGCCCGTACCAGCCCCGGCGGTGCTCAAGCTGATGACCTTAGCCCAGGTGCCGATCTATAGCAATGGCATCGAGAAAGAATTGGTGACTCCGACCGGGGCCGCGATCGCAACTACCCTGGCCCAGCAATTTGGCCCCCCGCCCCCGATGCAACTCCAGCAGGTCGGGCTAGGGGCCGGGGGGCGAGATCTCCCTATCCCCAATATTCTCAGGCTGTGGCTGGGCAATACCCCGACCCACGGCAGTCAACCCGCCCCCATAGAAAAATCCGTAGGCCAATCTATAGTGAGGCATCAGCACCCTCACAAGGATCACCACCACGGGACAGATCAACCTGAGCGCCTCGCCAGTGACCAACCCCCACTCACCCACTCACCCACTCACCCACTCACCCACTCACCCACTCACCCCCCTTCGACAAGCTCAGGGCAAGCCTCCCCACCCCTCGAAACCCTCACCGAACTCCAAACCCAGCTAGACGACCTCAGCCCCCAAGCCATCGGCTATATCTATGACCAACTCTTCGCAGCGGGGGCCGTGGATGTCTTTACCCAGGCCATCGGCATGAAAAAAAATCGTCCTGGCATCCTGCTGACGGTCCTGT
Organism: Cyanobacteria bacterium P01_D01_bin.44; assembly: GCA_039200855.1. GTDB lineage: Bacteria > Cyanobacteriota > Cyanobacteriia > Phormidesmidales > Phormidesmidaceae > SIO4C1. Next base: position 606 of record JBCCRZ010000473.1, read on the forward strand.
GCCCAGATCCGCTTGTTACCGCTTGTGAAACCGTTTTGTTTACGGAAACCACCACCCTGGGAATACGCCGCACTCAGCAGCAGCGGCAAGTTTTATATCGAGAACGGATTGCGATCGCAACCCCCCACGGAAATGTCCGGATTAAAATCGCCCGCCGCTCGCCCAACGGCCCCATTTTGAATCTACAGCCCGAGTACGAAGACTGTGCCCAGCTGGCACGGGCCCAAGCGCTGCCCTGGAAACATATTCACCAGAGCGCCCTAAGCTGCGCTTACAGAAAGTTTTTACCGTCCTAAAAACCCGTCTCTAGCCCCTCAATCGTTTCAAAATCCAAATCTTCGAGATGATGATCGATATCAGCCAGCTCCTCAGCGATCACTGGCTCAGCCTGCGCCCGGGTAAAAGACTTGGGCGTCATTTGAGAAAAAACCCGATAATCACTGTTCACAGAGGCATTCTTTTCTTCTTCGTTCTCAATCCGCACCAGATTATATTCAACGTCACCGCTGTAGATAGCAAACGTGACACTGTAAATCTCCAGGAAATTAATAATCCACTGGCACTGATGGCGAGGAAACTGCTGATAATAATGAATCAAATCAGCAATGCGGGCCTCTAGGTAAGGATGGGAGTTGCGCGAAATCAACACCAGCTTGAGCAACACGACGGCCAGAGTCAGCGGATTTCCTCGGGACAACAGCATCGTAAACAAGTCAGACGGCTTTTCCTTGTCTTCGGTCATGAGATAGTCAATGACCCGGTTGCTGGTGCGCAAAATCAGCGAATTATCCACTGGGCGATCGTCGTGGCGACTGTAAAGGGGCTCCAACCGTTCATAAAGGTGGCTTTTTAAGGTTTTAACCACATCAGGCTCATCGACAGAATAAATCAGATAGCCCACCAGGCTACGCTTATAGCTACGATATGAAATTTGATCGGTCTGCTCCTGAAAAATATTAGCCAGATTACGATAACTAAACTGACCGCGTTTGGCCACAATAGCCTTGATCAAACGCAACGCCCCATCCCCCAGTGCCGTTGGGTTAGGTCGCTGACGCTCGGTCACAGGCTGATCTTGGGAGTAGGCCGTATACAAAGCTAAATCAAATTTGAACTTATCTTTGAGGCGGCGCGACATGGCTCTGGCTGCTTCACGCTGCTCATAAGGGTTAGCCGTGTCAATATACTGAGGCACCAGCAGATATGAAGTATACCGAAGCGGCCAGTTGAGATCGTCCGCTGCTTTTTGAGAGGCAAACCGGCTGGCCACAAACAGTTCAAGATCTTTGAAGTCTCGGCTCTCAGCAAAGCCAATCAGCCATTGCCGCAGACGTTTTAGGGTCGGCGACACCGTGGGTTTGCGAATAGTCGAATCTGAGAAAAGGTGGACTAAATCTTGAATAGGCTGGTGCTCACGGGCAACTTCCCAGTTATTGATCAGGATGTAGCAAGAGCGCTTGAGAGTGTTCTGAAACTCCTTCTCATTATTTGAAAAGACGATCGCGTAGAGAGCGGGGACCGTTTCAGAACTAACCGTTTCACTGTGGTGAAAATAGAGGTTCTTAAACTCTTCTAGGACGTCATCCGGGGGCCACCTTTTGACAATTTCTAGCAAGTAGTTGTAAATCGTCTGCTGGGCAGAATGCACATCTTGCTTGGCACGCCCATAGCGACGTCTATTAGGGGGACCAGGACTAAAATTTTCAGAAACTCTATCAACAACCATTGCAGCTGTGAAAAGGATAGTGGATAAACAGGATCACCTAGATTCACTAGACGCGCTAGGGCACAAACGAGTGCCAGGCACTTAAACGCTGACCAAATCCAGACCCGCAGTTTGCCCTGCGGCAAACACTCAAGGCTTCAAACTGGATGTGGGTTAGCTGTCTAGATCAATTCAGACGGCTCCGTATGTCTAAAATTATCCCGCCTGTCCAGCAAAATATGGGTGATCTGGCTCAAGCGAAATGGGTATCTTCAGCACACAAGCCTGGGTCTCATAACGCCTCTGTTGTAGTCATAGATGTGATTAGAGTGCCCCGCTTGAGCCCTTGGGCAGATACAGCCAGAACTGACAACGCGGCGTATTATTTCTTCACCATACTATCCGCAAGTTTACGGTGACACAAATGCCTGTGCCAATGGTAAGGTTCGGCACACTTGGTCAGCGGAAAACTGAATTCAGCTTTCCGCCTTTATCCTTCATACCTTTTGCCTGATACCTTCTGACTTTCTTGATGGGGGCGGAGGGACTTGAACCCTCACGACCGACAAAGGTCAACGGATTTTCATCCTCCCGCAGCTTTCGCTGCTGCCGATTTGGGTAAATCCCAGCCTGGCTTTGAGAATTGGACCCTCCCTTTACCCTCGACTTTACGTTAGGGTAGCTCCCGTCGGGCCTCTGCACCTTCCAGAGAGGATTTTGGATTTTGGATTTTGGATTTTGGACGGCTTTTAACAATCTAAAATCTAAAATCGCCAATCTAAAATCAACTTTGGCTTGGCTCAGGATTGCCATATCAGATCAAGGACTTTTCGCCAAGATCAAACTTAGGTTTCCCTGAATTTGAGAGCTTCCACTTAGCAGATTTCTCCACTAAGGCTCAGTTTTCTAAGTCCGCAGCGTCTACCATTCCGCCACGCCCCCAATGGACAAACGGACTAGCCAGCTATCTGGGCTCACTAACCGTCGTCAACTGTTTACTAATTCCATCACCAAGTGGTGTTCTATGCAACTGTGGCTCAGAAATTCTTCGCGTCGAACGCTATCATAGAGCGCAGGGCGTTTTGACTGGAGTCGCTAAGGACCTGCCATGAATTTTATTGATCCGTCTTCCCTAGATTTGAATACACTGCTAACCCTGGGTGTCTATTTGGGGATAGCGGGGCTTTATCTAGTCGTAGTGCCAGCCATATTGCTGTTTTATCTCAAACAACGCTGGTACGTGGCGGGCTCGCTGGAGCGGCTGTTTATCTATGGGCTAGTGTTCGTCTTCTTTCCAGGGATGTTGGTGCTGTCGCCGCTGCTCAACTTTCGCCCCCAGCGTCGAGAAGTTTAAGGGTCAACCCTCGCCATAGCAGGATTTTATGCGACAAATTGTATACGACAGATTGTATGCGACGAATTGATGTAATTGGCATTGGCATCGGTGTCTTTGCGGCAGGCGGTTTGCTATACGGGGTGCTTTCGCTGACGCCGCTTGATGCAACCTCAGCTGGGATCTGGAGCCAGGTGATTTTTGTGGGGGGCTTACTGGGTTGGGTCGCCACCTATCTCACCCGTGTGCTGACCAAGTCAATGACCTACGACCAACAGCTAAAAGATTACGAAGATGCGGTCCTCGAGCAACGTCTGGCCGAAATGTCTCCCGAGGAACTGGCACAGCTACAGGCTGAGATAGAGGCAGAGAAGGCAGCTGAACAAGCGACCGAAGCTTCGCCATAATCCTTTAAGGTAAGTAGGTGGTGGAAGGGATGGAGACCCTATGAAATCAGTTTCTGAGCAGTTTCAGCAGCTTCGAGATCGCAACCAGTGCGCCCTTATTCCCTTTGTAACGGCTGGCGATCCAGATCTAGCCACGACCGCTGAGGCCTTGCGCATGCTTGATCACCAGGGGGCCGATCTAATTGAGTTGGGGGTCCCTTACTCAGATCCCCTGGCCGATGGTCCAGTGATTCAAGCCGCAGCAACCCGCGCCCTGCAGCGAGGCGTCCATCTCGATGATGTGTTGAGCCTGGTTAAGCAGGTTAGCCCCGATCTCTCCGCTCCGATTATTTTATTTACCTACTACAACCCTATTCTCAATCGAGGGATTGAATCTTTTCTAAACGATATTTACGAAGCGGGAGCACGGGGACTGGTGGTCCCCGACCTACCCCTCGAAGAGATGGAACCCTTGCTCAAAGCTGCCGAAAAAGCTGGGATTGAGGTCATTTTATTGGTCGCGCCGACCTCTCCGCAGGCGCGAATACAAGTCATTGCCAATCAGTCCCAGGGCTTTATCTATCTGGTCAGTGTTACCGGGGTAACCGGTATGCGGGCTAATTTGCAAAATCGAGTCAATACCCTGATATCAGACCTAAAATCTGTGACAGACAAGCCCATTGGGGTGGGCTTTGGGGTATCTGAACCAGCCCAAGCCAAACAGCTGATAGGGTGGGGGGCGGATGCCGTGATTGTGGGCAGTGCCTTTGTAAAGCGCTTGGCAGAGCCCGATGGGGTCACTATGGTGGGCGACTTTTGTGCGCAGTTGAAACAGGCGTTGACATAAATCTCCTCTGACTACTTGAGTTTTAGTCCAGGGTAAGCAACAGGACTGGAAATCAGCAGCTGGTTGACTGACAAAAGCTCTGAAATCTGCGACTTGGGTTGTTTCGGCTAGCGACTGGAAGTCGCGCCTGCCTGGACACTAGCGTTCGCGCAGCTAATAGTTTTGCTAGTCAACCAGGGTCATCAGACTTTAAAGCGTGTCTAAAAACACTTTAAAGTCATGAATACACTTAGAAAAGTTGATGAGTGCAAGCAAATGTAGGGATTCAACAAACCTTAAAGATCTCCTTAAGTTGAGAGTCGTCAACAAAAAACTTAGTACTCAGGAAGTTTCTTATTTCTTAACAAACGAAATATTCTAGGTAACCGGGCAATCAGGTTTCCCTACAGAGGACGGATAAAGCCCTGGTAGTTAAAGGCTATCTGCATATCTTTAGATACGGACAGCTCGACACCCAAGC
>JBCCRZ010000474.1:0-5331 GCA_039200855.1 Cyanobacteria bacterium P01_D01_bin.44
CACTTGAGTTCTTGCTGGTCTTCTTGGGTCGATTTTCTAATTTATCCAGCCGCTTTCGCAAGCTTTGGATTTCTTCCCACAGCGTCTCTATCAAGGCATCTTTGGCCTCGGGGCTTAGACTACTCAGATCGGGAAGTTCACGCATATTCTTACCCTACGATATTGGCGCATTTTGGCAATACCCTGAAAGGGGGGAGTTGAGCAATTACTCAAAAAGCCTACGTATCCCAGGTAGATACCTAGCATAATGAATCCGACGCCTGACCATTTGAGGGCGGTCTTGTCGGTCTTGGGCGATCGCAACATTAATTTGGGGGTCGCAATTAACCCTGCCCCTTTCAAAGCTGCCCCTAAACCAACCAGTGTGACGACCGCTTCCGCCAAACTTCCCCAGCGGAAATGTTGAACCAAAATAGTCATCCCCACCAGGAAATGCGCTGCCCCAGAGAGATTAAGCGTTACAGGGTCTGTACTCGCGTTTCCACGTACCATCTTGTCGTAAAAGTCGGTCGATATCAGGAACCCCAATCCGGTAATGACAAGATAGGCCGAGGCAATTTTAGCAAAGAATAGGGTTATCTCATCCATAATGCTCCTGAGTATGGATTGGTTATTTAGAATCTCAGGTTTTGCCACTCAAGTGCATCGCTGTGCTCCCCGAAATTTTCAGTCTCAACACTCACTTTTTACCAGACAAGCTTATACTTTGGCCAATGTTTGGCGCATCGACCGATCGGTTCAAATATAGTTTTTAGAATATTCAATAGGTTACTTTTTGGTGCGATATTTATGTTGGACGAAGCCAAACTCGTATGTCTGTGTCGATATATGAGACAAATGAATGTCAGTGGGCAATGGCCCAAATAGTGGTTTACCCGTACCGAGCAGGATGGGAATGACTGTGATAGTGAGTTCGTCAATCAAGCCCTCTGCGAGGAAGCTTTGCACAGTGAGCCCACCGTCTATGTAGAGGTGATGTTTGTCCTGGGCAGTGAGACTAGCGACTAGATCTGTCGGAGTCTCACGTGAGGTGGTAACTGTTTGAGGCGCTTCAGAGGGCAAGGGAACAGCTCGGTGACTCATCACCACAACCGGCATAGATCCATAGGGCCATTCTCCAAATGTGAGCACTTGCTCGAACGTATTTCGCCCCATCACGAGGGTGTCGATAGTGGACATAAAGGCCCCGTAACCGCAGTCTTCACCCGGTGGGACAACTGCATTGGCTGCGTCCAGCCAGTCAAGGCTGCTGTCTGGGCGGGCGATGAAACCATCTAGGCTAGTCGCAATAAATACAGAGCACTTTATCGTCATAGATAGTTCCTTATATGAACTATGTTTACCTACTGTATTTGATCACTAATTGCCATTTCTCTGGCAAGGATGGCATGTTTGCGAGTTTCACCCCAGCGATAGCCGCCGAGTTCTCCGGTTTGCCGAATGACGCGATGACATGGAATGATTAGCCCCACCGGATTTGAGCCAATTGCTGTACCGACTGCGCGGGCAGCTGTGGGTTTGCCGATAGCGTTAGCGATTTCTCCATAAGAGGCGACTTCTCCAGGCTGAATATTTAGTAGCGCTTTCCAAACATTGATTTGAAAATTGGTGCCGCGAACCCATAAGGATAGCGGTGTTGTATCAGACAGCTGTCTCGCAAACAATAGCTCAACGACGCGTGCAGTCTGTCTATCATCTTCAATAATCTCTGCATTAGGCCACTCTTGACATAAATCTTTTAGCGGGGCGAGTCTTGCCTCAGCCTCAGTAAAATAAAGCTTGCAAACGCCTCGACCGGTAAGCGCAATAAAGGCTTCGCCATAGGGTGTTTGATGGTATCCATAGACAATGGTTAACCCACGACCGGCTTGCTTGTATTCAGAAGGGGTTACTGCTTCGAGCTTCACAAAATGGTCGTATAGCCGAGAGCCGCTACTCAAGCCTATCGAGTAAGTCACATCAAGTGCTGAAAAGTTACCTTTCTTAAGTAACTGTTTAGCACGCTCCAACGTCAGCACCTGTAAAAAACGTTTTGGTGTGACACCGGCCCATCGGCTAAACAACCGATGGAAGTGGAAAGAACTTAAATTTACCTGAGCAGCGATATCATCTAATGTCGGTTGGGTACTGACATTTTTGCGGATAAAGTTAATTGCTTGCGCCATTTTAGTGTAGTCAGACATATCTCAGCGGTTTTTATACTTTACGTTTTGCAGATGGAGACCCCACCGTCTGCTAATAATGCGATTCCTGTTGTAAAACTCGAAGCATCAGACGCAAGATACAGTGCTGATTGGGCAATTTCTTCGGGCAGGGCCACCCTTTTTAAGGCGTGAATACTTTTAACAAACTCAGCAGTTTCTGGTGTATTTGCAACCGCCTGCCCCATCGGCGTATTGGTGCCGCCGGGTAAAAGGGCATTCACTCTGATGCCGCTGGGCCCAAACTCAGCTGCCAGGGCTTTGGTCAGGCCGATCATCCCCGCCTTACTCGCTGCGTAGGCCGCCGTTTGCGGAAAACCAACGGTGTAGCCCACAAAAGATGAGGTAAAAATCATGGAGCCGCCGCCTCGTTTCAACAGTTCAGGTAGCTGATACTTCGCCCCCAAAAACGCGCCAGTTAAATTAGTGCTGATTGTATTCTCCCACTCTTTTAAGGGTACTTCATGAGAGGCTAAGTCCGACGAGCCAATAATACCTGCGTTGTTAAAAGCGATGTCAAGCCCACCAAATTCGGTGGTGGCGAGATAAACCAAGTCTTTTGCAAATAGCTCATCTTTGACATCACCCGCAAGCGCTCGAGCCCTACCGCCTACTTCAGCTATTTCACTGGTAAGCTGCTCAAGCTTTTCGATGCGACGAGCCCCTAGAACAACGCTTGCACCTTCACGGGCAAACAGTTTTGCCGTCGCATATCCTATGCCAGAACTCGCACCCGTGATAATCGCTACTTTGTTAATTAACGCTGCCATACAGACGTTCCTCAAATATAAACTTCGCGGTCGTGGCTATCGCGAACTGATAAGAACAGTCTGAGCTTTAGCGCTGATAAATTGCGAACCGAATCTTGCTGAAATTTGCTATCAACAGATAGTTGGAAGGAGACGGGAAACTGCCCTAGGGTTTTCTTGACTTGTAGACTGAGAAGCTCGTCCGAGGGCATCTGCTGCCATGCGCTGAATGATTTTGGGAAGATCGTGCTCTACCTGAAAAGCCAGCAATGGGAGAATAATAGGTGCCAGATGCTTTGGTTTTGGCATCAGCTCCCACCAGACGATGACCTGAGAGCCGCGATCGCAGGGCACGATTTCCCAACCGCCCGTCATGGTTTGGACAGGGAACGGAAAATCCGGCGCTTCTGAGATAAACCGCAAAACCAATCTGCGACCAGCGTTAAACTCCACACATTCTTCAGACCAACGCTTCCCAGCCTGGGTTTCACAGGTGCGTACGACACCCACGCCCGGTGTTTTTCCATCCAAAATGATAGAACTCACTAAGGAGGGTGAGTATGCTTTGATATTCTCAAGGCGACTGATTACAGTCCACATCGCATCCGCAGGGGCATTGACATGAACGCGAATGCAGACGCGGTATTTACCAGTCGTTGGCAGCTTGTGAGTACGTCCAATCGCCCACAGTTGCCACGTACCAAAAGTAAGGATGGCCATCGCGACTGCGATCAGTAGCCAGTTGCCAAAATCGGAGAATGTCTTGGGAAAAAGGACAAGCCATCCGAGGGTCGCCAATACCCAAAGAAAATCTCCGGCACTGACATAGAGTGCGCGCCAGGTTGCAACCCTTGGTCGGGTGGCCTGGCGCAGCAAATCTGCGGCAAAGAGTCCTAACCCAGCGCCGATAACTTGAAGCACGAGCGGTGCTTCGATACCGAGCATCTCACCGACCAGCGATGGGTTGAATACCATTAATCCACCGCTGGTGAGTGAGAAAGCAGCATTTGCCAAGAGGGCAATGCGTAGAGGATAAGCGTTATTCATGGGTATTTTCTGGGTTGGATTGTGGTGTCACGGGAGCTGTTACGATTATGGCCAGCCCCCATCGCAACAACAATTACCTGCCAGGTAATAAAACAATCTCAGGAGCCGCTCTACGCTTCATAGGACAGGCGAAAGTCCATCGGACGTCAGCACATACTTCGTGCTGTCTCTGTAAGTCGCATCGACGAGCAGCGAGTGTACCGCAGGCCCCACGTCCGAGGCTGACTGCGCATGGGTTTGTTTTTCCATGAAGGCTTCGACACTGATGCCCAGATAATTTGCGTACCCCTTTGCCGCGACAGCTCCTAGGGCGGTGGTGGGCATAACGCGCTTCGGGGCAACCGCTGCAAAGCGAATACCGAGATTGTGTTTGTCGGACTGACCCTGGCAAACCTCAGCCAAAAATAGCTGACCGTTCTTCGCGGGCGACAAACCACCGGAGAGCGGTGAGGTTCCTAAGCCTGGCCCACCTGAAATCAGAATCACCGATGAGCCGGGCTTGAGTGGCTTGTTGAGAGCGGCTTTGCAAAAAAGAAAAGACGCTTTCATGTCCACATCCCACGGTCGCGAGAAGGTAGTCCAGGTTTGGGCCTGCACTGGGGCCATGTGTGGTGTCGCGCCCAGCGCCAGTACCAGAATGTCGATGTCGTTATCCGAGACGATGCTTTCAACCGTGTCTTCATGGGTTACATCTGCGGCGATCACATCCATCTCGGGAAACGCTTCTTTGAGCGCGTGAAGTTTGTCTCGGTCTCGCGCAATCCCGAGCACTGAGGCACCTGCTTCTAGCAAGGTGGCTGTGATCGATCGGCCTACCCCACCCGTGCTGCCGAGCACGACTGCGCGCTGTCCGTTAATGTCACTCATTATTAGCTACTCCTGCTTGTGTCGTTGTCGTAGAGGCTTTGTGAGAACGGTTACTTGCTATCTGCAATTATCGACAACTTACATCGATTTGAGTAGTAGGCAGTTTTATAATACCTAGTATCTAAAACAGACTATTGGAGTTTACAATGCCCAGCCGAGCCGAGCTTGCAAATTGTGGAGATGCCGAAGAAGTTGTGCGGATGATCGGTGGCAAGTGGAAGTTGCTGATCTTGAGACAGTTAGTTTACGGGGGCGTTAAGCGCTTCAACGCGCTTCGGAGAGATACGCCGGGTATCACCCAGACAATGCTTACAAAACAACTCAGGGCCCTAGAGGCCGACGGATTGATAACCCGCACGATCTATCCTGAAGTGCCCCCCAGGGTCGAGTATGCCGCCACCGCAAAAGCCCAGGATCTCGATGCCTTCTTCAGGGCGATGTACGACTGGGGGAGGCGTAACGTGGAA
>JBCCRZ010000475.1:0-5323 GCA_039200855.1 Cyanobacteria bacterium P01_D01_bin.44
TCCAGGGATAGGGGCTATCCCATTGCCAGACCAGCAGGGTGTTATCCAGGTTGCCAGAGGCCAGGTATTGGCCATCCGCAGAAATTGCTAGGGTAACGCTCGCTGCTGATAGCTCTCGGACAATGGGATCTGCATCCCAGTCCTGCGCCGACCAAACCTTTACCCCTTGATGCCCACCAACCCCTAAGGAATCACCGGAGGGACGCCAGACCAACCCCAACACCGAGGAGGTCTCAAACGGTAGCGTTGTGATCAGAGATTGGTTAACCATATCCCAAACCTGAACATAGCGCCCCAGGCCAAAGGCCAGCTCCAGACGCGTGGGATGCCAGGCCAGATGCTCGATCCAGGTGCGGGGATGGTCAAGGGATAGCCAGGGTAATGCATCCAGCGTATCTGATAAACGCCAGACCTTGACCTGCCCCCGTTGCCCACCCGCCGCTAAAAACTGGCTGTCGGGGGAGAACTGTAAGCAATCAATGGACTGCCCTGCGGGAGACTCAAGGGCAAAGGTTTGTTTCTGAGCCACATTCAACACCTGAACATCGCCTGCCCCGGAGGCCAGTGCCAACCAGCGCCCGTTGGGAGCCCAATCCATCGCAGTGACATAGTCTGATAACTGCCCTTGCCAGGTTAGGGAGAATAGCGGTGTGTTGACTACACTAGGCACGCTCGAAAATCCTCTTGTAGCTGGGTTATATTCAAGTTGCGGCCAATAAAGACCAACTCATTTTTGCGAGGTTCATCCGCTTTCCAGGGGCGATCGGGTCGTCCATCAAACAGCATGTGAACCCCTTGAAAAACAAACCGGAGATCTTCACTCTCAATATTGAGAATGCCTTTCATGCGAAAGATATCAGGCCCCTGGGTTTGCAACAGATTACTCAGCCACTGGTTGAGCTTAGCCCCGTTAACGGCACCGGTTTCAACTAACGCCACTGACCCTACGGTTTCATCGTGTTCGTGAGCGTCCTCTTCTAAAAAGCTGGGATCAATCTCCAGGGCTCGATTTAAATCAAAGGCTTTGACCCCCAAAATAGCGTTCATCTCCACGGCAGATTCACGGGTTCGGTAGACCCTGGCCATGGCATTCATGCTTCGAATGCGCGTTTCCAGCTCCGTTAAATCGTCTTCACTGACCAGATCGGTTTTGTTTAACAGGATGATATCGGCAAAGGCTATCTGTTCCTGGGCTTCGTCGGCCTCCCAGTGCTGATGGATGTGTTTGGTATCGACGACGGTCACCACGGCATCCAGATTGATGCGATCGCGCATGTCTTCATCCACAAAAAAGGTCTGGATCACCGGGGCCGGGTCTGCCAGCCCGGTGGTTTCAATCACCAGGTGGTCAAATTTATCGCGACGCTTCATCAGATTGCCAATGATGCGCATCAGATCGCCGCGTACGGTGCAACAAATGCAGCCGTTATTCATCTCAAAGATTTCTTCGTCGGCGTCAATCACCAGTTGATTATCAATCCCGACCTCACCAAACTCATTGACGATCACCGCCACCTTTTTCCCATGCTCATGGGTCAGGATACGGTTGAGCAACGTCGTTTTACCCGCCCCAAGGTAGCCAGTCAGAACCGTGACGGGTACAGTCTCTGGCATATCAACACGGGCCATAGCCACCTCCGTAATTGCTAATAATGATTATCATTATCGCTTAAGGGCATGGCTGGTAACCCCGTCAGTAATGGCTAAACCACTGCTGAAACCTGAATAGACTGCCCCGTCAGATGCCAATACTGCCTTCAGGTTGTTTTAAGAATTATGAGGTTGCCGCCACCAGGGTGATGCCAAACAGCCCCAGGCCGATTAAGGACACACAACCGGCTCCCGCAATTTTGACAATTTGGTACAGTCTGGGCGACGGTTGACGCCCCAGACGGCGGTCGGTATATCGTCTGCCAAAAATGGCCATCATACCAATCCAGGCGAGGGTTGCGGCCATCCCCAGGGAGATAGCAACCACCATCGCCACACTCGGCCACAGGAGATTATTCGCTAACCCGTAGAACAGAATCAGCAGGGCACCGCTACAGGGCACTGCTCCAATCGCGAGGGACAGCCAATCCCCGGCCCGTTTGGGTTCTCCACAGCTGAGACAGCGACAATCGATCGCCGATGACCGGTGAGGGCGCAATTGCCCTGGGGGTTCCGGTGCTGGCTGAGGGGCTAATACCTGTCGAGAGAGGTCGGGGTATAGGATCAAATCGGCAGCGTTGGCCCCTAAGTATGTGGAGTCAGAATTTTTTGTAGGAGAGCTTCTCAGGGTTTGAATGGATTGCCAGAGCATCTGGCCACCGATGGTTGCGATCGCACCATAGCTGATCAACTGCACCAGTTGATAGTTCGCGGGTGTTTCCCCGCCCACCTGGCGAATCACCCGATCGCTCAGGATCACCACCACAACAGCCGACAACACATGGAAAACCGCAATCCGCACACCCATACTAATACCCCGCCGCAGACTCCCGCCCTGGCCCACAAAGTAAGCAATAATCACCGCTTTACCATGGCCCGGCCCCAGGGTATGCAGCACACCGTAGCTGAAGGCTATCAACAGCCCCAACCCAAAGGTCGCCGGAGAGCGCTGGCGATCGAGATTGCCCACGGCCTGGGTCAACACTGCCGAGATCCGCGCTGGCATCGACCGCCACCAGGGGCCTGGGGGCAGAGCCGTGGCCGGGGTATCGTCGGCGGGTGGCAGGGCGAGATCGGTGAGGGTAAGCGCATAACTCACCTCAACCAGGCGAGATCCATCGACGCGGAATAATTCATAGCTTGCGGAGTGTTGCCGGAGGATGCCCTCCACCGTCACTGGAGCAAATAATCCTGGCGGGTCAATGGCCGAGGGTGGTTTGAGATACACAATCTGATTGGGTGGCGGCGACGGCACATGGATGCAGGCCCCTACGTAGGGCACCAGGAGAAATTCCGTGACCTGTTGAGTCTCATTCCAGGAGAGAGGCAGGGCATATCCCGAGAGTTTGACCGTCTGTCCATTCAGCGCAGGATTGATGTCCTGGGATTGCTGCTGCCAATATTGACGGGCCTGTTCCACCTGAGATAACAAAGCCGTGATATCTAGCCCCTGGGCCTGCAAGCGTTGCTCCAGCCGTAGGACTTCCTGAGCCTCCAGGGTATCAGGCCTGGCATCATTTTCTTCGACCCAGGCTTGCAGCTGTGCTAAGGTCGCCAGGTCGTAAGTTTGCTCAATCGAAAGCTGGGCGTAAGGGTCCTGCAGGGAGGTCGTAGGGGGCTGTAAATCGTCCCAGGTGATCAGGGTTTGGGCAGAGGCGACCAAGGCAATGCTACACACCAGGTAAAAACTGGTAATAAACAGAACCCCACATCGCCCCCAGCGCCTGAGGGCTGAAACCGCTTGGGCCAACGTTTTCGTGCGGGCAAGACCAGACGCCCTGATTTCCCTGGAGTCGAATACAGAATACCTGCTGAACACAGCCATCGCCGAGCAAAGATAATCGCCCTATTGTAAGGCCCCCCACAGTAAGTAGGGCAACCCCAGGAGAATGCCCTAGCTGTGACAGCTACAGCCTGTGTGGCCACAACCTGTGGTGCCTTCGGCATGGCCGCTGGCGCAACCTTCGCTGCAATAATATTGACCATCCCGCTGCAGGGCTTTGCTGATATCGACAATGCATAGACAGGAGTCACAGGCGCATTTCATTTGAGTCACGGTAGTCATGAGGGGTTTCCTTTGATCGATACAATAGGGTTAACATCTGAACAACTGCTCATGTTTAAAATATTAACCTATGAACAGGTGTTCATATATTGAAATTCTCAAGCCTCTGTATTGACTGACCCTGGGTTATTTCTATGAGTGAACAATCTGACGCGCAGGTTCTAACGATGGAAAAAGCCCAGCGCATGGCGGAATTCTTCAGCGTTCTGGGGGATCCAAATCGCTGGCGGATTTTGTCAGCCCTGGCGCTTGAGGAGATGCGAGTGCGGGATTTGGCTGCTGTAGTGGAAATGAGCGAGTCAGCCGTGTCGCATCAGTTACGGATTTTGCGAACGTCGCGGTTAGTGAAGTATCGCAAACAGGGGCGAAATGTGTTGTATTCCTTGAAGGATCACCACATTCTGAATCTGTATCGAGATGTGTCAGAGCATTTAGATGAGCCTACAGATGAGATAGAGGTGATAGGGTGATGGAGCTGTGATACCTCTATCATCTACGGTTTGAGAAGTTTAGATAGCTGTGGCAGCAATGGGCCTCGGCACGGGGGTTAGGCCCTGAGATTTTAGGCGTTGTCAACGCTTATTCAGCATTGACGGTTAGAATCAAAGGGCAAATGAAGTTCAATCTCTTAAATATTTGTGACCCAGTCAAAGCCAAACGATATTTGCCAGGTGCGTTGTTTCAACGTGGAGTTAGTGGCCCAGGCAAATCAGGCACTTCCGGGAAATGATTTATTGGAAGAGGCTCAAATCCTTTTCAGTGCCTTAGCAGATAAATCCCGCTTAAAGATCCTTTACGCGCTGAGCGGTGGCGAAGAACTCTGTGTCTGTGATGTGGCTACTTTGCTTGAGATCAAAATTGCAACGGCCTCCCATCACCTGCGAAAGCTGCGGGACCTGAAAATCCTCAAGTACAGAAATGACGGCAAATTAGCTTATTACTCCCTAAAGGATCAGCGCGTGGCTGACACCCTTCACTATGCGCTCAATCAGCTGGTCGAGTAAAGCTGTTTGAGTAAAACAGTCTGCTGGTCGAGTAGGAATTTCTGACTTGCGAAAACATTCTAATATTAATTTGAGCGTTTAGTTTTGATGGTAACATTCAAATATTAGTTTGAATGTTTGAGTATGAAGCCGATGAGCGACCATTGCTGTCAAGCCAAGGCCTGTGAGTTATCAAAGCTGCGAAAACAGCAAGCCAGGGTGCTTTGGGCGGTTCTGTTGATCAACCTGCTGATGTTTGTAATTGAGTTTGGCGCGGGTCTTCGAGCCGAGTCTCTGTCTTTAACAGGAGATGCGCTGGATATGCTGGGGGATGCGCTGGTCTATGCAAGCAGTTTGTATGTGATCAACAAAAGCGTTAAAGCACAGGCGGGAGCAGCCTTCCTCAAGGGAATGATCATGTTTTTATTTGCGGTGGGTGTTTTTGCCAGGGCTAGTTATCAACTCTTTGCTGGCGCGCGTCCAGAGGCATTCACCATGGGCACCGTTGGAGCCCTGGCGTTACTGGCGAACCTGCTATGTTTGTTGCTGCTGACACGTCATCGCCAGGATAATCTGAACATGTCTTCTGTTTGGCTGTGCTCTCGCAACGACATTGTTGCCAACA
>JBCCRZ010000476.1:0-5304 GCA_039200855.1 Cyanobacteria bacterium P01_D01_bin.44
CACCGGCGAGACAAGTCGATCACATGCTGCAGACGCTCAATAAAAAGAACCCGATTCGGGAGTTTGGTCAGCGGATCATAGAGGGCCATCCAGGCGATTTTGTCTTTTTCTTGACTGCGCTCTGTAATGTCTCGTAAGGAAATAAGATAAGCCGGTGACCCTTGCCAAAGCGTCGAATTACTAGCGATTTCGACCCGCGCAGGCGGTTGCCTTAGACGATGAATGTCAATTTCTGTCAGGCTATCAACTGTAACAGGAACGCCCAGAGACTGCCCCATCAGCTGATCCGCGGTCCTATTAAAGAGCTTTTCGGCAGCCCGATTCACAAAAATAACTTCTCCACGCTGATTCACAATGACCAGACCGTCCACCATACTTTCGACGACGGTGTGTAAATCATGCTCTTGCCTGCGCAATGCAGCTTGAGCCTCTTTCCGCTGAGTGATGTCATTTTGAATGCCAATAAAATAGGTCAAATGGCCTTCCGCATCAAAAATTGGCGTAACACAAAGCTCATTCCAAAACGCTGTGCCGTCTTTGCGATAATTTTGCAAAGTGACGCAACATTCGCGTCCCTGTTGAATGGCTGTTTTAAGATGATATGAGCCCAGTTGCCCCCGACTCTCGCCCTGCATAAAACGACAATTGCGGTTCAAGACTTCTTCGGCGGTGTACCCTGTAATGCGTTCAAAGGCAGGATTGGCATAAATAATAGGATTATCAAACTGATTGGGATCGGTAATCACAATGCCATTGCTGGCAGTGCTCACAGCCCGTTGCATTAACTCAAGCCAAACCTCTGGTTTTACAGAATCTTGACCCGAAGCTCTCAACACCTGCGCCCAGACATCTCGCATGGTAGACATTATTGACGATGGGAATAAAGTTCTAGAATGCTTACTTTTTTGATTTAACTGGCACATCATTTGCGTCGATAGATCAAGGTAAGTCTGACCCGAATTATCTGAAATCATTGGAGAACAATCATAAGTTTTCGAAGGTAATTAAGAGTCTTTTTAGATTTCTATCCATCCAAACTAAGCCAAAATCCGCCTAAATGCATTGAATTTAATTAATTATTAATTGTGGTGAAATTACTGAATTCCAAGTTTTTATAGATGCGTATATTTACTGAACAAATCCGTATATAACATACGTATGATTACGCAGCATATACAGTCAAAGTCCTGTCAGCGTGGCGGGGACGTGAGATTGAGATCGCGCCTTCCCCCAAATTATTGAGGAAGCATCCCCACAAATCCCCACAAATGTCCGACTGGGGGAATCCATGAGCAAGCAAGTCACGATATCCTTCTCTCTGGCAAATGCATTTGGAGGTTCATATGCTTGAAAGATTCACAGAAAAATCGCAGGCCGTCATGGTCCAGGCTCAAGATGAAGCCCGAAGCCTGGGACACAACTTTGTGGGTACAGAGCAGATTCTCTTAGGCATCATGGCAGACGGTGAGAACGAAGCTGCCAGTGCCCTATCCAATCTAGCGGTCAATCTGGAAGATGCCCGCCAGGCGGTTAAGCAGATCATTGGCCTCGGTTCAGGGTTTACAGATGCCCAAATTCCCTTCACCCCTCGGGTAAAACGAGTGCTAGACCTGGCCCTCGAAGAGGCCAAAAAGCTAGGCGATGAGAACATTGAACCCAAGCACCTATTGCTAGGCATCATGCGCGAGGGTGCAGGAGTTGCAGCCGTCGTCGTTAAAAAATTAGCAACCCCCTCGGACGATATTATCCAAAGTCTCTACCAAAGCTTTGAGGAAGCGGCGTGATGTAGTTTTCGATGATGGGCGATACTGGGTTCGAACCAGTGACCTCTTCCGTGTGAAGGAAGCGCGCTACCCCTGTGCTAATCGCCCTCGGAGTTCTAATTTAGCATGTTTTCTGAAAATAAAAGGGCCTGAGTTGTCCCAGACCCTTTAACCAAACTCGGTTTCAAAAACGTTGATTTACGATTGGCCCACCATCTCTATTCAGGTTGAGGTCGGGTAGTGGGTAATGGGTGATAGCTGATGGGTATAGATGGGGTAAGGCCAACCCACCGCAGTTCGGCTGAACTCACGCCGAAGCTCACTACCCATTACCCAATACCCATTATCCCTTAGCTAGCCGCCAGATATCCCTGGAAATTCGCCTTACGACGACGCAGGTGCTTAAGCGCTTGCTGCTCAAGCTGCCGGACCCGTTCGCGGCTGATGCTCATCCGCTGGCCAACCTTTGCCAGCGATAGCTGGGTGCCATCGTTGAGGCCAAACCGCAGGGTGATTACCTCTTGCTGCTGAGGGGTTAGCTCTGCCAGCATCTTGCGGATATCTTGCCGTAGCGCCTGTTGCACGGTGTAGTCTTCGGGCGAAGCAGTGTCATCTTCGAGCAGCTCTTGCAGCTCGGTATCCTGATTATCACCGATGCGCACATCTAAGGAAATGGGCTGCCGCGACAGGGTCAGGTACTCACGCACCTGGGCTGGCTCAAGCTCCAAAGATTCACCAATCTCAACGGCGGTCGGGTTACGCCCCAGCTTTTGTGACAGCTCGCGCTGGACCCGCTTGATCTTATTGAGCTTCTCGGTGATGTGAATCGGCAGGCGAATCGTGCGCGACTGCTGGGCAATGGCTCGAGTAATGGCCTGACGAATCCACCAGTAGGCATAGGTTGAGAACTTGTAACCCTTCATCGGGTCAAATTTCTCGACGCCGCGCTCCAAACCAAGGGTGCCTTCTTGAATCAGGTCCAAAAACTCTAAGTTGCGCTTTTGATACTTCTTGGCAACGGCAACCACCAGGCGCAAGTTAGCCTCAATCATCTTGCGCTTGGCACGTTTGCCTTGCTTAAGTTGCTGATTTAATACGTCTTCAGAAAGCTTGGCCTCGGCAGCCCACTCTGACTGACTGGGCTCGTGGCCTAAAGTTTCAGTCAGGGTTTTGTGAATCTCTAACAGCCCCATCAGCAGCTGTACCTGCTTGCCTAAAATAATCTCTTCCTCGTGGGTGAGTAGGGGCACTCGCCCAATCTCATGCAAATACGTACGAACGGTATCCGTCGTATAAAGGGGCTTTTGCTGTCGTGAACGTTTTTGAGTCGAGTGAGTCTGGGTTTTAGTCATGGTGTGAACGGACCTCCGCTGGAAAATTGATGTAGCACCGAAAGGGTACAAAAGCCAAAGCGTCAACGAGGCATAGACAGGACCGTTGCTTTGTGGAGCCGATAGTCAGTACGGGGAATGAATATCGCTTGAAATCCTCGCAATAGCGCCTAGCTTAGTGAGTCAGTTGTCATAATCCGCTAGCTTTAGTAAGTTACTAGCCAAACTCATTGTGAGGTCGAACTAACTAAGTCGAATTCATTATGAGTTTAATATACCATGGAAAGGAAAGGTCTACCTCCTCGGGCAATAAGGGTTAATAAGGGTTAACGATTGGTATTATCAATTCTTATCATCAGGGCTAGATCTGGTCTGAGGAGAAAATAAGTTCTTCCTGAGAGTGAAATCTGCTCCAATCAGAACTGACTAGGACGCTCATTTATAATCCACTAAACATCCAAGCTGACGGGTGGGGTTTCCCGATGTAGATAACCGAACTATTAAAAGACGAGGCAACAGCAGCCTCCAAGAGCCCGCTCGTACATTGCAGATAATTGCAGATAAAATATCGAAAACAAGTGTCTGAGCAGCATTGCGCGTAAAGGAACTACCCAAGTTTAGGGGGGCGATGGAGTGATGCTGATAAAATCCCTAACGCACAGCTTCGTAAGGATTTATTTCCGCAATTATAACCGCTGTTTTTGTAAATGGCGAGAGTTTTGTCGGGAAAAGGCTGTTTTGGGGTCGTATAGCTTGTGTAGACTGCATTCCGTAGTGTATTTCTTAATCAAAGACAACGCGTCAATCTCTGAGAAACCCGGCATGGACATAAAACAAGTATGGGTATAAAGCCCCGTAAAGTCGTCCTCCTAACGCTGTCAATTGCAACAGTTTGGCTGGTTATACAGCCATCGGTTTATCCCCAGTCCCCCCTGGCGCAATTCTCCTGGGTGCCTCCGGCTCTGACCCATAGCCATCCCCTGGGGATAGCGAATCCCGTTGTCTTATCCCAGTCAGCCCTCGATACGCAGCTAATTGAGGCGAATCGCTTATTTGCTGCTCAGTAGCATGAATCTGCCCTGCCTTTGTAGGAAGGTCTTTTAGAGTCGGATCAGTCTATCTCTCAGCGAAACTACAT
Organism: Cyanobacteria bacterium P01_D01_bin.44; assembly: GCA_039200855.1. Lineage (GTDB taxonomy): Bacteria > Cyanobacteriota > Cyanobacteriia > Phormidesmidales > Phormidesmidaceae > SIO4C1. Next base: position 4,233 of record JBCCRZ010000476.1, read on the forward strand.
CAGTTTACTCAAGCCGCACTGCCCTGAATATCGACAACCGAGGCTTTGGGGACACCACCTGGAGCAGCTTTAATGTGCGCCGCCCGTCCCAGGTGCCCGACATAGATCCCCGCCCCCTAAAGTTGCTGTATGGGGTTTTGATTGAGCCGATTCAGGCTAGCCTGCCGACGGACCCCGATGCCCGGTGGTATTTGTGCCCCAGGGGTCGCTTTTTTTAGTGCCTTTTGCGACCTTGCAGGGTTCGTCATCAGGGCACTATTTGATTGACGATCATACGTTTGCTATCGCACCCTCCCTTCAAACCCTGGCCCTCACCGATCGAGATCGCACCCTTGAGGGAGCCGCTTTGGTGGTGGGCAATCCGGCAGAGACGCCTGTGCTACCGGATATTGGAGTTTTGCCAGCGTTACCTGGGCTGAGCAAGAGGCGGTTGCGATCGCAAATCTGCTCAACATCGACCCCTGGGTTGGCCCCGAGGCCACCGAGACAGCCATTCTCGGGCAAATGGCCGACAAATCGATCATCCACCTGGCCACCCACGGCCTGCTCGACTTTGACGCCACCCTCAACGAGCTTGGCCTACCCACCGCTGACGAGATTCCCTCCCGCGCTGAAACCGGGGTCAACGTCACCCCCGGTGCCGTCATCGTTGGCGATAATGTCACGGTTGACGGAGTCGATGCCCGGGTAGCGTTAGCCCGAGAGCGGGTGATCTGCGTTAAGCAGCTTGGGTTACTCGCCCTGGCCCCCGATGCCATCAATGACGGCTGACTCAGTGCCCCAGACATTGCCACCCTCGATCTCAGCGCTGACCTGGTTGTTCTCAGTGCCTGCAACACTGGCCGCGAACGGATTACCGGGACGATTGAGCTGTTGTTGTTGAGTACTGGCCAGCCAGACTGGGCTATCCGCTGCCAAGCGGGGTTGCTTAATGATGGGATGGTTGCGATCGCGTTCCCACATGGGTCGAATGGGGATTGCATTGACTCATGAGAGCAACGACCTCTAGCTGGGCCTCCTCGGCAGCCAGGACAAACAGCATTGCCCCATGCAAGAGATTAGAACAGCGGCA
>JBCCRZ010000477.1:0-5283 GCA_039200855.1 Cyanobacteria bacterium P01_D01_bin.44
CTCCGCATCGCCCTGCTCACCTACTCCACCAAACCTCGCGGCAGCGTCATCCACACCCTGGAGCTGGCGAATGCGCTCCATCAGCTCGGACATCAGCCCTGTGTTTTTGCATTAGATAAAGACGGCCAGGGGTTTCCTCGCCAGACAGCTTTTCAGACCTGCGCGGTGCCTGCCAGAGACTGTGACGGAGGCATTGACCAGCTCATCCAGCAGCGGATTGGCGAGTTTGTGCGTTTTTTTGAACAACATCCAGCGTCGTATGACATTTGCCACGCCCAAGACTGCCTCAGCGCCAACGCCCTAGCCACCCTCAAACAACAGGGCCGCATTCCCCATTTTGTCCGCACGGTGCATCACATTGAGAATTTTCGCAGTCCCTATCTCCAAGATTGTCAGGAGAAATCGATCTACCAGCCCGATCGCTGTCTCTGTGTCAGCGATGTCTGGCAGCAGGCGCTCAAGACCGAGTATGGCATTGAGGCCCATCGGGTCATCAATGGCGTCAGTGAGCGGTTTTCGCCCCGGCGAGATGGCTCAGAAGCTGCGCTGGCAAAGGCTTATGGCATCCAAGGTGGCCCGGTTTATTTGACGGTGGGGGGCATCGAACCCCGTAAAAACTCGATCCGGTTACTCCAGGCGTTTGTGCAGGTGCGTCGCCAGCAGCCTCATGCTCAGCTGGTGATTGCCGGAGGGGCGACCTTATTTGACTATCAAGACTATCGACAACAGTTTATGGGGCTGGCCCAGGTCTATGGCCTGGGTGATGCGCTAGTTTTGCCAGGGGTGATCCCGGACGAAGACCTACCCGCCCTTTACCGTCTGGCCGATGCGTTTGTGTTTCCGTCGGTCAAAGAGGGGTGGGGGCTGGTTGTGCTAGAAGCGATCGCAACTGGCCTCCCGGTCCTCACTGCCAACCAGGCCCCCTTTACTGAATTTCTCTCAGCGGAGGATGCCTATTTAGTGGACCCGACGGATGTGGGTGCGATCGCAACCGGTATGCGTTCTATTGCTATCCCTAACCCGGCGTTATTTCGCCGTCACCAAGCCATTATCAGTCGTTATACCTGGCAAACTTCCGCTCAAATGCACCTCAAACTTTATTATCAACTCGCCTGAATATAGCCCAAACGATTTTGACGGGGCAATGACAAGTCCTATCGTGGGTCAGCATGGGAAAATCGGGCTCAAAGCCCCCAAAATATAGCCCAAAAGGCATTCAAAAAAGCGGATTTGGGGGCTTTGGCAAGTGCATTATCTCACCTGAGTGCAAAGACTACTTGATAAACAACATCTCCTGGTAGGTCGGCAATGGCCAAAAACTGTCGGCCACCTCGCCCTCCAGCGCATCTGCAAAAGAGCGAACTTCGTCCATCAAAGGACGAATAGTGGTTGCACAGTAATTCATATGCTCTTCTGTTGAAGCAAAATCATGCTTCTCCAGGGCTGTACTCAACTTAGTCGTTGCTGTGGCCATCGCGTTCGTGAGATCGGCAACTTTTTGGGCGCTCTCCTTTTCAAAATCGATGCCCAGACCGGTCAAACTAGCAATGGTGGAGGACAACTTCGATAAGTACTCCACAGCTGCCGGATAAATCGTGGTTTTGGCCATGCTGATCACCAGCTTAGCCTCAACCTCAATAGCCAGAATGTACTGCTCTGCATAGACTTCAAAACGACTTTCCAGCTCAACCGGCGTCAGCACCCCCGTTTTCTTGAACAGATCTTCAACATAGTCTGCTTTGAGCACAGGGAGTGAATCTGCCGTGGTGGGTAAGTTGGCTAACCCCCGCTCCTCGACCGCCATCTTATGCCACTCTTCGGAGTAACCATTGCCCCCAAAGACAACAGCCCCGTGTTGTTCCATCACTTCTTTGAGAACCGTAATGATGGCCGTGTTCAGCTCCAGGCCGTTACCCAACTCGCTCTCCAGGCGATTGCCAACCCACTCAAGGGAATCTGCCAACATTGTATTGAGGACAATCAACGGCCCCGATACCGACTGGTTTGACCCCACTGCCCGAAATTCAAATCGATTCCCCGTAAATGCAAAGGGCGATGTCCGGTTTCTGTCACCGGCATCTTTGGTCAACGGTGGCAACACATCAATGCCCAGATCCATCACCCCTTTGTGCTTAGAATCCGTGACTGAGCCGGTTTTGATTTGCTCAAACACCTCTTCTAACTGGGTCCCTAAGTAAACTGACATAATCGCAGGCGGTGCTTCATTGGCCCCGAGTCTGTGGTCATTGCTAGCCGTGGCAATGGCTGCGCGCATGAGCGGCCCATACTTATGGACACCGCGAATCACAGCCCCGCAAAAGACCAGAAATTGAGCATTCTCATGGGGAGAATCGCCCGGGTCGAGCAAGTTGCCCTGGGTTGCATTCCCCACTGACCAGTTAACGTGTTTGCCAGATCCGTTGATGCCCGCAAACGGTTTTTCGTGCAGTAAGCAGGTAAAACCGTGCTTTTTAGCCGTGTGTTTTAGAACGGTCATAATTAGCTGCTGATGGTCGCTCGCCACGTTCGCCGCTTCAAAGAAAGGGGCAATCTCAAACTGACCTGGGGCCACTTCGTTATGTCGAGTTTTTGCCGGGATACCCAGCTTGTACAGGGTTTCTTCCACATCCTGCATGTAGACTTGAACCCGTTCTGGAATCGCACCAAAATAATGATCGTCAAACTCTTGGCCTTTGGCAGGGGCTTTACCAAATAACGTCCGCCCTGCTAGCAAGAGGTCTGGACGCTGGCTGGCAAAATTAGAATCGATCAGGAAATACTCTTGCTCAGCCCCACAGCTCGAGTTTACATGGGCAACGTTTTTGTATCCTAGAAGCCTTAAGACTTTGCTAGCTGCTTTGTCCATCGCCGCAATGGAGCGCAAGAGGGGTACTTTTTTGTCCAATGCTTCCCCGGTCCAGGAGACAAATACCGTCGGAATGCACAAAGTCGAACCGTTGTCTGTTTCCATAACGTAAGCCGGGCTGGTCACATCCCAGGCGGTATAGCCTCGAGCCTCAAAGGTCCCTCGGATTCCCCCATTCGGGAATGAAGACCCATCCGGCTCTCCTTGGACCAGCACTTTACCAGAAAATTCTGAAATGACATTGCCGTCTCCTTGGACCGAGATAAAACCGTCATGCTTTTCGGCAGTCAGGTTGGTCATGGGGTAAAACACGTGAGCATAGTAAAGCGCCCCTTTTGACGTAGCCCAGTCTCTCATTGCGTTAGCCACCGCGTCAGCAACCGAGGGATCCAGCTTCTCGCCGGTGACAATTGTCTTCTTGATCGACTTGAAGATGGCCTTAGGCAGCGTCGCCTGCATCTTACTGAGGTTAAAAACGTTCGATGCCCACAGTTCCTCGAGGCTGACTGGAGCCTTTGGCGGCATCACCTCGCGATTTGTAATCTGGCTAATTGCCTGAACTCTGGCTGCATTTTTACTCATAGGTATACCTCGGGGACTGACTGTCTGATGGTACTCAAAGCCGATCCCCTAAATAGATAGCAGATATACCAAAATCTAAGTTTTTTCCCCTAAGAACAGGATATTCATCAGAAATGGATGCCTCTTTTGAAATAGTGCTGCAAAGCTGCTCCTTGATCACTATAATTCATCGTGTCTGAACAGCTCAGGCGATCGTTATAAGTGGATTACATCATCATCGTGCTTACACGGCGGCTGGGGGTGGATAAACCTTGGCAAAGGTAAAACTCTCTGGAGACTCTCCATGTTGTTCAAGCAGCGCCAGCTTGGCTTTACCCTCCTCAACGGTGGGCAAATGCCCAGTCGGGATCCACCACATCGCAAAATGTTCACCTTGAAATTTCTCAAACCACTGCCGACGGCGGGCAAAGAACTTTCCGTGCATACTCTTGTAGACATACTCTCTTAAAGGCTCTACACCCCGCCAGACAGATATATTTAATAACTGTCTCGGATCATCATAGGCGTGAATCTCTGTGGCATTGCCCGATGGGGTTTGCAATCGCCAAATAAAGCCTGGGCTCTGCTCGGCCAGGGCGTTAATCTCATCGAGGGCAGCGACAAACTCAGCCATGATCGGATCGTCCAGCGGGGCTTTTATCAAACCAATATTGATTTGAGCCAGCACATAGACTGGGGCAGTGGAGGTATTAACGACTAGATTAGAAGACATTGTTGCGTGACCGAAACCATTTCCCTAAGTATCTATTCCTCAGCTGTCGTCTGTCTTGAATGATGTTGACATTTTGCGATAGTGCCCTGGGGTCATGCCAACGAGGCTCTTAAAATGGCGGGTCAGGTGGCTTTGGTCTGACATGCCCACTGCGATCGCAACCTCTGCAATGGGCAGACCTGTCTCCAAAAGCTGTTTAGCCTTGCGCACTCGAATTTGGGTTAGATACTCATAGGGGGGCATGCCAACCGTTTGACGAAATACCCGGATCAAATAAGACCGGTTCAGCCCAGTCAAATCAACCAGGTGCTCTAAAGAGACATTGACGCTAAAATTCTCATGGAGATATGCTTTGATTAACTGAACCGCTCGATGCTCTTGATTGGATTGCCGTGATCGCGTATCAAAATCAGCGTAGTTGAGCAGAAGCGTGGATATGACTTCAACCAGAGAAGATTGTTTCTCTAACCGGTCAGGAGATTGCTCAAGTACGATATGCAACGAAAAGATCTGTCGAGCCAGGGCGTCATCTTCAATAAAAAATTCTTTGAAGTAAGGGCTGCCCTTGATATCAGCCTCAGTCGCGATCTGCTGAATTAACCCAAAACTGGGATAGAGCATCCGATAGGTCAGGGGCAACCCCTCGGCAGAGTAGCCCGTGTGAGGCTCTTCTGGATTCATGAAAACAACGCTGCGGGGAGGCGCTAAATAGGTATTGCCCCGATAGTAGCTACCCCCCACGCCAGATTCGATAATACCAATTGAGTAGCCTGGATGGGCATGGCGGGCGTAGCTATGGTAAATCGACTCTGCTCGCAACAATTCCAGATTATCAAACTCGGATATCCGCCACAGCTTTATACCCTGATCGCTCAGATCCCCCATTTGTACTGTCTCCGAAAGCAGAAGACAACTGTTAATGCCCTACCGTCTCCTTGACTAGCTTAGCAGCTTCCTCTGGATTACCAGCGGCGGGGAAAACTAAAATGCTCTTAATTTTGGGATTGCTGACCAGGGCATCTACCCGGTGGAGCTGTTTCTCAGTAATCGCCACCCCTTCATACTGTTCAGCGTAGGCGATCTCTTCGTCAAAGTTGTCGTCGTTATAGATCTGGATAAAAGC
>JBCCRZ010000478.1:0-5268 GCA_039200855.1 Cyanobacteria bacterium P01_D01_bin.44
AGTCTCGCTTTCAATTGCAGACACCCACTGAGAGCTTTGTACAATGTTTGAACTTTTTAACGATAGGGCAATTTCTGCGGTGATGATTGCCCAACAAGAAGCTCGCCGCTTAGGTCAGAAATATGTTGGGACAGAGCTGCTGCTGCTGGGGGTGATCGCCCAGAGCGGTAGCACCGTAACTCCCGTCCTAAAAGGCGTCGGAGTCACCCTACAAGCAGTTCAGGAAATTGTTGAGGAAATTCTGGGACAAGGGAGCGAACATGCACTAGCTGAGGTTCCCTTCTCACCCGCAGCAAAGCAGACTCTAGAGCAAGCCATCGTACAGGCGCAGCAGTTAGATCACGACTACATCGGCTCAGAGCATCTATTGTTAGCGATGCTTCAGAGTGACGAGAATTCAAATGATGGGAATTCGGCAGTGCGGATATTACAGACGCTGGGGGTTGACCCTGTAGAAGTTTGTAAGTCCACGATTCAGGCCATTGACAAAAAGTCAGTGGCGTCAGTCGGTGGCCGTCAAACATGGGCGGCTAATGATTTCAAAGGAAAAGCGCTCAAAGAATTCGCCACTGACCTGACCCAGTTAGCCGCTCAAGGCAAAATTGACCCCGTGATTGGACGCGATCCTGAAATTCAACGCGTTATTCAAATATTAGGGCGTCGCCGCAAAAATAACCCTGTTCTCATCGGTGAACCTGGGGTCGGTAAAACAGCAATTGCTGAAGGCCTCGCCCAGCGAATCGTCGATCAAGACGTGCCCGAGATACTGCTCGATCAACGGGTTCTGAGTCTGGATGTGGGCTCACTGTTGGCTGGCGCAACTTTTCGAGGTGAGTTCGAAGACCGTTTGAAGCAAATCGTGGCTGAGGTCAACGCGGCGGGCAATATTATCTTGCTGATTGATGAAGTACATACCCTGGTCGGGGCAGGGGCGACGGGCGGGGGGATGGACGCCGCCAATCTGCTCAAGCCTGCACTAGCACGGGGTGAACTGCAGTGCATTGGTGCGACGACCCTGGATGAATATCGACAATATATTGAGAAAGATGCGGCGCTAGAGCGGCGATTTCAGCCACTCATGGTCAGCGAGCCCAGTGTAAAAGAAACCCTCGAGATTTTACAGGGAGTCCGGGTCCGTTACGAGCAGCACCATAGGCTGACGATTGCTGACCAAGCCTTAGAGGCTGCGGCCAAACTTGCAGCCCGGTACATCGCAGACCGTTATCTGCCAGATAAAGCCATTGATCTCATTGATGAGGCAGGGTCTCGCGTGCATTTGCGCCACTCTCAACGGTCGCCAGCCAGGGAGCTTAAGCAGTCGTTGCGTCAAATCACCTGGGATAAGGATGCGGCTGTTAAAGCTCAAGATTTTAACCAGGCCAGTCAGCTGCGCGATCGCGAGCTTGAAATAGAAGCCAAGCTTGAGCAGTTTAATGACCATAGATCTGAACGACCTGTCGTTGCTGTGGAAGATATTGCCCAAGTCGTAGCGGCGTGGACCGGCATTCCTGTTAACCGGCTCACAGCGTCCGAGTCAGCGACGCTGATGAATCTGGAAGAGACACTGCACCAGCGCTTGATTGGACAGGAAGATGCCGCCAAAGCGATCGCTAAAGCCATTCGGCGGGCGAGAGTTGGCTTGAGAAATGAGCAACGTCCCATTGGCAGCTTTATCTTTTGTGGCCCCACCGGGGTCGGCAAAACTGAGCTGACCAAGGCGCTGGCCGCAAGCGTTTTTGGCTCTGAAGACGCCATCATCCGGTTAGACATGTCCGAATACATGGAACCTCAATCGGTCTCTAAACTGATCGGCTCGCCGCCTGGATATATCGGCTATGGGGACGGCGGACAGTTAACCGAAGCCGTGCGCCGCCAGCCTTACACGGTGGTCTTGTTCGATGAAATTGAGAAGGCGCATCCAGACGTCTTCAACGCACTTTTACAGCTCCTGGATGACGGTCGATTGACCGACTCTCAAGGGCGTGCGGTAGATTTCAACAACACGCTAATCATCATGACATCCAATATTGGGTCTCGGGCGATTGAGAAACAAGGCACTGGGTTAGGGTTTGAGCTGTCGGATGCGGATGTTGCTACCGCAAAATACAATCGCACCCAGGCTCAGGTGAATGAAGCCTTGAAACAATTCTTTCGCCCTGAGTTTCTCAACCGTCTGGATGAGATTATCGTCTTTCATCAGCTCACCCGCAATCAGGTGAAGCAGATTGCAACGCTGCTATTGCAAGAGGTGTCCAATCGTCTGGCTGAAAAGCAAATCGCGATAGAGGTCACTGATGACTTTACAGAACGACTGATTACTGAAGGATACGACCCTAGCTATGGCGCGCGCCCGCTTAGAAGAGCGATTACTCGCCTCGCCGAAGATAGCCTGGCAGAGGCTATTCTAGCGGGTCAAATTCAGGCAGGCGACACCGCTGTTTTGGACGTGGATGATGACGGACAAGTGACGGTTCAGCGGCAACCCGCATTGGCTTTAGTCGGGACGAGCTAATCCCAGATTGTCACTTGCCAAAATATCAACCCCTTTGAATGTTAATCAACCTCCATTCCTTAAATGAACAACTCCATTGACAGAAATAACCCCGCTGATGCCGATATCCCTGGGTTAGACCTGACTTATCTGCACGAACGCTTGCGACAGCAGGCTCAGCGCCGCCCTCTCTATGAGAATATCGCCATTCTTGGCTGTGGCTATGTAGGCAGCGCCCTGGCTGCCTGTTGGCAAGAACAAGGCCATTTTGTTACGGGTACCACCACCAGCCAAAGTCGGGTGACTTCACTGTCCAAAATTCTTTCTCAAGTCGTCTTAATGACAGGGCAGGATGCCCGTGTTATGCAGTCTCTGGTCCAAGGTCAAGACACGATCGTCGTTAGCGTTGCCCCGACCCGTGCTCAGGTAGCCGACGAAGTAACCTACCAAAACACTTACCTCTCCACGGCCAAAAATCTGGTCAGGGCCTTAAATCAAGCCCCCAGGGTGAAGCAAGTGATCTATTTAAGTAGCTGCGCTGTCTATGGTGATCGCCAGGGTGCCTGGGTTGACGAGACCAACGCAGTGGCCCCTGCAGATCTGAGAAGTCAGATACTATATGAGGCTGAGAAGATCTTGCGACAGGCTGCTAACCCAGAGCAAAAGGTCTGCATCCTCCGACTGGGTGGGATTTATGGTCCGAGTCGAGAGTTAGTCAGGATGTTTGGAGAGCTGGCTGGTATGACTCTGCCAGGCCGAGGCGATCGCATTATCAATTGGATTCACCGCGATGACATCGTTGGGGCAGTTGAGTTTGCTCGGCTGAACGAACTCGACGGGGTTTACAACCTGGTTGATGACAGTCAGCTTACCGTCAGGGAGCAGGTCGAGCGCGTTTGTTCCCAGTATGGGTTGCCTTCGGTACATTGGGGCTCTTCTAAACTGAGCCTCCAAAGCAAGAGCCTGCGAGTCAGTAATCAAAAGCTTAAAGCGGCAGGTTATCCGCTCATCCATCCACAACTTCTAGTCTAGGAGATCGCTATGCAAGTTCAATGGTCAAAACTATTTTCGAGAGCCCTGATATGGCTATGCGCTGAGATCTCACTGACCTGTTTGGGACTCGATGACTTAGCCGACTACGAAGCTGCTTGTCTAGGCTATTCAATTACTGCCAATCTGTTCGAGATAGCGTAGGGTTTCTTTTGCTTCGTGAATGTCGAGCTTGCTGATGGCAAAGCCAACATGGACCACCACATAGTCATTTATCTGGGCTTCGGGCACATAGGCTAGGCTCACTTCTTTGATCACCCCACCAAAGCTGACCCGACCCATGCGGTTGAGATCTTCACCTTCGATACTGATGATTTTTCCGGGGACAGCTAGGCACATGATTTAACTCCTGGGTATCGCAGAGCATTTGGGAGATGACGCAAGGCAGCTAGCACTTGCCCCACGGCAATGCCGCCATCATTGGGGGGAAGCTGCTGGTGCCAGTAAGGGGTCAACCCTACGGCTTGAAGGTGCTGAATGGCCTGCTCGCTCAGGATTCGATTTTGAAAACAGCCGCCAGTCAGCACGATTTGTGAATGGCCAAGGCGTTGGGCAATCTCAACCATGATCTCGACCAGCGTGCGATGAAACTTAGTCGCAATGATCGTTGGGGAGATTCCCTGACGATGCTCCCGTACGATAACTCGCACCATCGGTCGCCAATCGATCACGTACGGTAGAGCGGTTGCAAAGGTAAATGGATAGCCTTGGGCAACCGAGATATCAGTAGAGGTGTCAACCGATATTTCAGCGGCGCTAAACTCTAGCGCCATCGCTGCCTGACCTGCAAAGCTAACGATTTGATGCAGGCCGAGGAGAGCGGCAATGCCATCAAATAGCCGCCCCACACTGGAGGTCATCGGCGTGTTGATCTGGTTAGTGAGCATTTGTTTAAAGACATTACGCTGGGCAGCGGAAAAGCCCTGCATCGGAGCCAGATCCGTCATCTCGAAAGCCGTTTCTCCATAGCAGCCATAGAGCAAACCGAGGGCTGAGCGTCGGGGGTCTCGACTGCAGATGTCTCCCCCCGGCAGAGGAAAGGGTAAAAAGTGGGCGACTCGCTCAAAGCCCTGCTCTGTAATTTGCAAAAATTCTCCCCCCCAAACAGTCTGATCAAGGCCATAGCCAGTGCCGTCCCAGGCGATGCCGAGCAGCGGTGCCTCAAGACGATGTTCGGCCATCCCTGCTAGTACATGGGCATAGTGATGCTGCACCGGAATCAGCGGCACCTCCCACTGCTGGGCCAGGGTATGGGCGAGTCGGGTGGAGCCATAGTCTGGGTGAAGGTCACAGGCTATGGCGGTAGGCTGACAGGGGTAGAGGGAGAGAAAATCGGTGACGGTCTGTTGCAACCGTTCGAGCGTCAGGGGATTATCTAAATCGCCAAGGTGTTGGCTCAGCACGATCTGATCGCCTAGAGACAGGGCAATTGCGTTTTTGAGGTGGGCACCCAGTGCTAAAATGCACGCCTCTGAGGTGAGCAAATCAGACAGCGGTATGGTCTGCGGGGCATAGCCTCGGGCGTGGCGCAAGATCTGGGGTTGCCCCTGGATAATTTGTACAACAGAGTCATCGACCGGGCGATGGATGGGGCGGTTGTGGATTAGGAAGCCGGGTGCGATCGCACCTAGCCGCTGACCAACCATCTGCTCATCAATGCAAATCGGCTCGCCCGATAAGTTACCGCTAGTCGCCACGAGGGGGGTGCCATACTGCCGCATCAACAA
>JBCCRZ010000479.1:0-5261 GCA_039200855.1 Cyanobacteria bacterium P01_D01_bin.44
AAATGGTTCTGTGCCACCGTATTGTTCTAGCAAGGCCCGATCTTTTTGAGTCCATCGCGCTTGGGAGGCTGATAGGGCATAGCCCTGGCTTGCCAGCTGTACCGCCGGTTTAAACAGCTCGACCCAGGGCAGCTTGCCAAACCGCTGATGGGCCTGCCACCAGCTATCGAGGGCACCGGGCACCGTGATCGCTGCCCGCGCACCCCGCTGGGGAATGTGTGCGCAGTCTCGATAGTGATCCAGGGTCGCCGCCTGGGCCGCCCCTCCTGAACCATTCAAACCATGTTGTTGATGGGTGTGGGCGTCATGGATCAGCCAAAAGGCATCGCCGCCCAGACCGGTCATATGGGGGTAAACCACCGATAAGGCAGCATGGGTCGCAATGGCAGCATCCACCGCACTCCCCCCCTGACGCAGTCCCCAAACCCCGGCCCTGGATGCCAGTGTATGGGGCGACACCACCATGCCCTGTTGCGATCTCGCCAGTCCGGTGGGCATTCGCTACCCCAAACGGTATCCAAATCCGCGCACCGTCTTGAGATAGTGGGGATGACTGGGATCTGCCTCTAGCTTTTCGCGAATCCAGCGAATATGCACATCTACTGTTTTGTTATCTCCCATAAAGTCATACCCCCAAACCTGGTCAATGATTTGATCCCGAGACCAGACCCGACGCGGCTGACTCATAAACAGCTCTAAAATTTTGAACTCCTTGGGGGAGAGATTGATCTCTTCACCGCGCAAAAATACGCAGCACTCCTGGGGATGGAGAATAATATCTTCAAACTTGAGAACGATATTCTCATCTGCGGTGGTTTTGGACTGGGCGCGACGTAGCAAAGCCCGACAGCGGGCAATCAGCTCACGCATGCCAAAGGGCTTAGTCAGATAGTCATCGGCACCGACCTCTAGACCCACCACCCGGTCCATTTCGGTACTTTTGGCACTCAAAATCAAAATCGGCACGTCTAGACCGCGATGACGCACCAGGCGACATAGGTCTAAGCCATTCATGCCCGGCAGCATTAAATCTAAAATCACCAAATTTACGTTGGCCACCGCCTCTTTGCTGCCATCCGCAGAGCCAATCAGCTTTTCTAAAGCAGCTGGGCCATCCCCTGCGACTAAAATATCAAAGCCTTCTTCTGCGAGTGCGAGTGCGACTGTTTCCCTAATCAGCTCTTCGTCTTCAACCACTAAGACCCTGCCTAACCCAACACGGACTCCAGAATGGGTAGGCGCTAAGCTTGTAGAAACCATGGGATATTTTTTAGTTGAAACCACCTCTTACTGCTGATTTTATCAGGGATAAGGATGTTGAAATAGCTTCAAAAATAAAGTTTTTTGGCAGCGCTGGTTACCTCAAATGAGCTGTTAAAATCAGCCTCGTCTTAGCTCCGGCTAGACAGGGCTTTAGCTCGGCTAGCTTTAGGCGCAGCGGCCCCGTTAGCCACGGGCCGGGGCATCGCCAAACTCGGCATCACCCGAATCCTAAAGGGCTGGTCAATCGAAACCCCGCGTCGGTCAGTACAGCGAATCACGACCGTGTAGCGATTGAAATTTTCCTGGCCAGGGCGATGATGGGTTAGCCAGAGCTCTCGATTAATCAACACAAAACTACCCTCGGCATCATCCACCAAATGATATTCGTAGGCACTCTCAGGCGTGCAATCGTTTGAAACCAGCGTCGCCACCAGGGTCTTAGCACGACGGGCAGTTAACTTAGTGGGTTTTGATGTCGTTTGCTCAACAACGGGCTCTGCTGAGGTCGGCAGATCGGCCAGCAGTAGCTCAATGTCACTCGATAACCCCAGATTGTCCTCGCTCAGGGCATTGCGTTTGGCTTCGCGGCGAATGACCACCCCCCAACCCACCAGTAGCGAAAGCCCAGCGACCACGACAAATGTTTTTTTCATCGGGGTAGAGGGTGAGCCAAAGGCGGTCTGAATGGCCGCAGTCGAGCTAGACCATAGCGTTTGAGCCCCCTCTGGTGCAATTACAGGTGGGGTTGCCTTGGCAGCGTGGCTGGGGTCGGCACTGGGAGAATCACTGGACTGATCAGCAGGCGTAGTGACCACCGGGGGTTTAATCACCAACTCTGGCTTAACAAAAGGTTCAGAATCAAAGGATGGGCCGGTTGTGGCCTCTGTCGGCTGCTCTGTCGGCTGCTCTGTCGGCTGCTCTGTCGGGGCGGATGCGGTGTCAGGCGTGGACGCAGTCGTAGATTGTTTAGCCAGTGCCGCTTGGGTCTTAGCGCCGACAATTCCATCGGTGCGGAGTCCGTTCTCTTGCTGAAACTGAGTGACCGCCGAGCGGGTCAGGCGACCATAAATACCGTCAAGATCGCCGGTGTAATAACCCAGCTGGCTGAGCTGCTTTTGTAGTTCGATCACCCGTTTGCCCTGGCTGTAGGGACCAATTGGAGAGGTGGTTTGGGCGGCAGGGTCAGGGGTAGCTTGGGCGATGATTGCTGTGGGCGTAGCGGATGAACACTCAGCCGACTGCTGGGGTGTATCGCAGATAGCCGTCGGCAACTGGGCCTGTCTAACGCCGGGGCCATTAAGACAGGTGGTGCAGGCAAGTAACAGGAGTGTGGATAGCTCTGACATAGGACTTAGAATACGGTAGGTGTTTTAGGAGGCTGGGGCAGTGGATCTAGCCACTGTGGATCTAGCCACTATGAGTTGGCAGACAGCATGTTGTCAGCAGGGGGTGTCCCTGCTGACGGACGGCTGCCAAGAACAATCACAAATAAAAGCGCAGAGAGAACTGAGAGAATCAAACCTGGTAGTAAATTTTGCCAAAGGATTTGCCCGACAGGTTGTCTTAAGAACCCCCACAGTAAGTATTGCAGACTGTAGGCAAAAGCTGCTAGCCCCAACTGTTGCCGACATCGGAACAGCCAGCTACGCGATCTCAACCCAAAGGCCAATAACAAGGCAACCCAGCACAGACCACAGAGATAGCTCAGCACCTGGCCGAGGTGATTGGGATAAAGCCAACCGGCTAAGACCCAAATCGCCACACTGCTGCCTAACAGCCACATGACAAAGTCGGGGCGAATCTTGTTCAGGCGAACACCTGAGTGTTTAGTGTCAGGCTCCAGGCGAGGTCGGAACCAGCGCAGCCGCATGGAATTGAACACCACGGCCACCAGACTCAGTGCGATCGCAATCCCGGCAATTAACGGGCTCAGCAACCACCCATACCAGGGGAACAGCAGCCCAGCGGCCACGGGTAAACCAATCGCATTAAAGATAAACGCCAAAAACAGGTTTTGACGAATATTGCGCACCGTGGCACGACTCAGCTGAATCGCCTCGACCACACCGGGTAGCCCAATGTAGAGCAATGCCATATCGCTGGCGGCGATGGCTAAGTCATTGGCCACGCCCATGGCAATGCCCACATCAGCCTGGGCAATGGCGGGCACGTCGCTGAGACTATCCCCGACCATCCCCACGACGCGTTTGGGGCCTTTGCCTCTGCCCGATTGCAGCTGCTTAATCACAGAGACTTTCTGGTTAGCCCGCACCTCGGCAATGACGTGCTTGATGCCCACCTCTTCGGCGATGGCTTCGGCGGTGCGGCGATTATCGCCGGTCATCATGACCACTTCGATGCCCATCTGGTGCAAAGAATTGACCAGATCAGGGGCATTGTGGTTGATCGGATCGCTCACACCGATCAGCCCCTTCACCGCGTGGTTAATCGCCACCCAAATCACCGTTTTGCCTTCGTTCTCCCAGGTCAGCTGCAAACTCGGCAGCGAGTCGCCTTGAAAGTTTGTCAGCTGAGTATTGATGCCTTGCTCCTCCAGCCAGCGGCGGGTGCCAATCTGAATAAATCGCCCCGAGACCTTACCCTGTACACCGCTGCCAGCCACCAGTTCAAAATCTTTCAGGTCACTGTTTGAGGGAAACCGAATGGGGTTAATCAGCTCAATGGCCTGGGTTTGCACATAGTCGCAGACAGCATCACCGATGGGATGCCCAGAGTACCCTTCGATCACTGCGATTAGCCGCATTATATCCGCCTGATCAAGGCGGGGCAGGTTGAGCACGCTAAAAGTATCGGTCGCAGGCTTGAGGGAAAAAGAATGGTGGTGAGACGCCCCTCGCACCGAGAGATAGTCGGTGACTCGGGGTTTGCCCTGGGTGAGTGTCCCGGTTTTGTTGAGCACAATGGTCTGGAGCTGATGGGCCAAGTCAAGGGTGTCGGCCCCCTGCATTAAAATGCCGCGCTCGGCACTGCCCACCCCGCCAATCATCAGGGCGAGGGTCGTCGCCAGGCCCAGCGCCGCCGGGCAGGAGATCATTAGCACATTGGCCATGGTGACGGATGCCAGGGTCAGGTTGCTGGTCACCACCAGCCAGCCCACAAAGGTTGCGATCGCGAGCAAAATCATCAGGGGCACAATCCACCCCGTCAGCCGATCCACCGTCCGCTGGCTGGGCTTTTTGTTGCGCTGGGCTGATCTGACCAGCTCGATCAGCTGGGTAAAGACGGTCACCGCGCCAACTCGGGTGACCCTAAATACAAACTGACCCGATTGGTTAAACGTGGTGCCAGTCACCGGATCGCCCACCTGCTTTTCAACCGGGGCATCTGCGCCCGTCAAAATAAATTCGTTTACGCTCGAATACCCCTCGACCACCTCGCCATCGAGGGGCACCTGCTCACCGGGTCGCACCAGCACCAGGTCACCCAGCTTGACATCCACCAGGGGCGTATTAACCGCCTGGCCTTCGCGCAGCACACAGGCCGTTTTGGCCTGCATTTCGACCAGCTTGCGCATGGCGTTAGAGGTTCTCAGCTGGGCGCGCTGATCAAGGGTCTGGCTAATGAGTACCAGCGTAATCACCAGGGTCGAGGCTTCGTAATAGACCTCGGGGGCTAACCCCTGATTGATCAAAAGCTGAGGAAAAAATGTGGGCAACAGCGAATAAAAGTAAGCGGTCCCCGTTCCCAACACCACCAGCGTATCCAGGGTGGCCACCCGCCGCCGCAGAGAGCGCCAGGTGCCGACATAAAATGACTGACCACACCAAAACTGTACCGGCGTTGCCAGCATTAACTGCATCCAGGGGAGCTGCAAGACTTTAGGAATCCAAACAATGTCCACCTCCAGCAGCCTGGGCAAATGCCCAAGCACCAGCAGGCAGCAGACAACGATGCCAAACACCTGCTTATAAAGGATTTGACGGGCATCTCTGCGCCGCACCTGATCGCCCGTATTAAAGACCTCGTTGGGTTGGTCG
>JBCCRZ010000480.1:0-5244 GCA_039200855.1 Cyanobacteria bacterium P01_D01_bin.44
CCGTTGGTGATGTAGTAGTCAAAGCCATCCTGGCCGACCACAAACTCACCGTTAAAAAAGTTATACGATACGCCATTTTCTAGTTTCTCTCGAATGACTGTTATCCCTCCTGCCTCCAGGTCTTGTGCCGCATCGGTCTCCAGCCCACATTGCAATTGCAATTTCGCCGCCATTGTCTCTGTTGTCATGCAGGGGACTGCTTCTGCGATCTCCGTTGCGTCTTTAAGCGCTTCGCGGCTGTCATTGACGACAACAACCCCATTGCCGAGGAACAACAGGCCCATGTCTAGATGAAACTGCCCTGGCTGCTCTACACAAATGAGCTGCTCAAGGGCTCCCAGGCCAAAATCTTCCTGGATGATTTGTTTGACCTCGTCAACAGTGAGCTGGTAGAGGTGGGCGGTGGTTGCGATCGCATCCCGCCCCACCAAAATCACTGGCTTACCGGTCGCATCCTCTCCCGTGATCATGTTCCCACCTTCGATGTAGGCTCTGATATGACCAACGGCTGATCCGCTCTCTTGGGCCATACGTTCCAGTGCCGCCGTAGTTTCACGGGCATTTACCCATATTCCCAGCGGTACCCACAGGTGATCTTCTTGCAGTGCTGATTCCAGATACTCTGGGGTGAGTTTGCCCTGCCATCGCTGCTGCCGCCCGGCAGTCATCGCCCATGCCAACAGGTCTTCATCGGATGGGTTGAGCACCGCCAGCGTGCCATCTTCCAGGTATTCCACGCTATCCTCCGCCCACTTTGCCACAGGGGTCTGACTTTCTGTAAGGGTATATTCCAACCCCTTGTATTCAGCGGTCTCTAATTCCTTTTCAACATCTTCTCGACTCTCCCCAGGGGGCAAAATCTTCAGTTTCAGTCCGAGTTCCTGAGCCGTTTTAGCAAAGAACCGTAGGTGTTCAAGTTCGGTTTCAATCCCTTTTTCGGACTGGCTGCGCACATAGTTCATATGTAAAACCTGAGTCCTGCCACCGGGCGTTTTCTTTTGGGGCAGTAAGCCGCCTGTATCCGCACCTGGTAAGGCTTCTCTAATTTTGCTCCGCATCAGCTCGGCGTCTGCTGATGCGGTGTGCCCTGCTTTTTCTAATTTTCTGAGGACTTCATGCAGCTCAGACAGCGATTTGCTTTGAGTTTTGCCTATCCCATGAAACTGGCTTTCGACCCCTGCCTGAACACCCATAGTTTATGTTTGACGCTTACTCTATACCCTGTAGACTAGCATCCTGAGAGTGATCTGATTTTTGTGTAAGCGCTTTTGGTTTAAGCGGAAAAGCGTTTTGGGAATAGGATAGCAAAATGTGACAGTGCTGAACGCCAGTTCTTAATCGGTCTGTTCCACTTCTTCGAAATATTGTTCATCGCCAAATACATCAATCTGAAAACGGCGTCCTCACTGGGAAAGACAGCCTTCGTTTTAATCACCTTGCGCAAGGAGCGATTAACTGACTCAATGGCGTTGGTGGTGTAGATAAC
Organism: Cyanobacteria bacterium P01_D01_bin.44; assembly: GCA_039200855.1. GTDB lineage: Bacteria > Cyanobacteriota > Cyanobacteriia > Phormidesmidales > Phormidesmidaceae > SIO4C1. Next base: position 1,487 of record JBCCRZ010000480.1, read on the forward strand.
CCGGCGTTTCTCCATCGGATAGTCGAATATTGGAATAACATTCTCCCAATGCCGAATCCAGATCTGGGAGACCGCTGGGTATGCCTCATCCCACTTGGCTGCGAAAGCATCGAGGGCGGCTTCTGACTCGGCCAAGGTCGCTGCTTGATAAATCGGCTTAAGGTCAGCGGCAACTGCCTTACGGTCTTTCCAGGGCACATATTTCATGCAGTTTCGCATCAGATGCACGATGCATAGCTGCACCTGCGTTTGTGGGTAAAGGGCTTCTATGGCTTGCGGGAATCCTTTGAGACCATCGCAGCAGGCAATCAGAATATCCTTTAAACCTCTGTTCTTCAGGTCTGTGAGCACTTTCAACCAGAACTTCGCACCTTCGCTTTCGGCTTCGCCTATCCACAGACCTAGCAGTTGCTTGTCACCGTCTTTATCGATACCCAGGACGACATAAACAGCCCGTTTGCTCACTCGACCTGAGACTTTGATGTTCACGTACAGCGCATCCAGGTAGACAATCGGGTAGACCTCGTCAAGTGGCCTGGACTGCCACACCTTGACATCCTCGCTGACGCTGTCGATGACTTCGCTGATCACCGCAGCTGATATCTTCGCTCCGCCGTACAACTCTTCGAGCTGGGCGCTGATGTCACGAGTACTGTTGCCTCTGGCGTAGAGCGCTAGTATCTTCTCGTCGAGGCCAGCGATGCGGCGCTGATGCTTCTGCACAAGAATAGGTTCAAAGCTGCCGTTGCGGTCTCTGGGTATCGACAGTTCTAGCTCACCGTCTTCAGACTGCACAGTTTTCTTTGAGCTGCCGTTACGACTATTCGGTGCGGCCTCTTTGTCTGCTGCTTCGCTGTTGAGGTGTCCGTTGAGTTCACCTGCCAGAGCACGTTCTACTAGACGCTTCTTGATCTGCTTCATCAGTCCACTTTCGCCCAATATGTCTTCTGGACTCTGGCAATCTTCTAGCAGCTCATCTAACAGCTTATCAACGCGGGTGGGTTCTTTTTTCTTGCGGGCCATGATGCGGTATTCTCCTGAATTGATAGGATTTTAGACCGCTTACACAAAATTTAGTACAGTCTCGACATATTCAATGGTTCAATTTGTTCGATGCGAAAGCTGACAAAAATCTGACCAGCGCTTTCCTTAGCAAAGAAATTAAAGGAGGCTCGTTCTGATATCCCCGCTGATGTTGTGCGTGACCAGGTCAGCCATTGCACCAGGTCATCACCGCCACGATTTTGCAAGGTCCAATCTTGCGACATCTGCTGCAAGTAATAATCGCTCAGCTCGCTCAGCGTTAAATTGGTTTTGAGTTCATACTGCTCTTCTTCATAATTTTCATCCTTCGCTACTGATAAAAAGTTAGTCTCTGCATTTTGAGGAAAGGATAGCCCGAGTTTTCCAAGAACGTCGACGAAGCTGCCTTCAGCGATATCCTGGGATGAACGACAGCGTGAGCGCGATGGAGCTGTCTCTATGTCAAGACGCAGCCGCGCAGTGGATGCATCGGGCGTTAAAAAATCTAATGAGAGTTCTGCATGGGTTGAGTTTTGGCAAAAAACGGGTGGGTAAGATGACGTATCGTCCTCTTCGGTCACGATACGCTCAACAATCATGTCTGAACTGTCACGGAGGTTTCTATCCCTTTCTGCAAATGGCTGCCACCCAGCAGCTTGCAGTTGTGCTACATAGGCGGACTCAACTTGAGAGGATGATGCAGGAATCTCAAATATGAGCGTATAAGTACCTTGATCGCCGATCACTCCCCATTGAAATTCGGCCCGGTCAGGCAAAGGCAACTCAGCGGGCAAGGTTGGCAACGGTGAACCCACTTGGAGTCGGGTATTTTGACCCAGGAACATAAAGGATTCCAATATAGACAGGGCAAGCGGGTGCGAAATCCTTTCCTCCCTATAGTTTGTTTGAGCCATCGCAGATATCGTTAGAGCTGATATCAGAAGGACGAACTGACAAGTCAGGGAGCGTGCGATCGCGCTGATCCAATATTTTTTCATCGTCAAGCAGGGTAACGATGGACTGATTCAATTATGAATGGATTTATGGAAAGCGAGACAATATCCCCGCTAAAGCCCTGAAACGACCCTGTACATGGCATCTGTAATCTGACTAAGCTGCTGAGGCTCAATGATGTAGGGTGGCATTGTGTAAACCAACCGACCAAATGGGCGCAACCATACCCCGTGCTCGACAAATTGCGGCTGCACAATATTCATATCCACCGGTTGGTGTAGCTCAATGACACCTATGGCCCCTAATACGCGGACATCTTTGACTGCTGGGAGCTTCCGACAGAGTGCGAGCGCTTGCTTTAGCTGAGTTTCGATAGCATAGACAGTGCCCTGCCAGTCATAGCTCTCCAGCAGATTCAGGTTCTCTAACGAAACCGCACAAGCTAACGGATTAGCCATAAAAGTGGGACCGTGCATAAACACCCCGGCCTCACCCTCAGCGAAGGTTTGGCTAACCTCACGGGTGGTCAAGGTCGCCGCCAGGGTCATAAACCCACCCGTGAGGGCCTTACCCAGGCACATAATGTCGGGACAAATCTCTGCATATTCGCAGGCAAACAACTTGCCCGTGCGGCCAAAGCCAGTGGCGATCTCATCTAAGATCAGCAAAACGTCATACTTTTCACAGAGTTCTTTAGCATGACGGACGTAGTTAGGGTGGTAAAAACGCATACCCCCTGCATTTTGCGCAACGGGTTCAAAAATGGCAGCGGCAATGTTGTCGTGGTGGGCCTCAAGCAGAGCTGCGAAACTTTCCATATCCTCTTCTTGCCACTCTCCATTGAAGGGAATCTGGGGAGCCTCCGCAAAATGTTGCGCCATCAGGCTATCGCGAAACAGATGGTGCATGCCGTTAATCGGATCGCACACTGACATCGGCGCAAAGGTATCGCCGTGGTAACCCTTACGCAGGGTGAGAAAGCGATACTTTTGGGGCTGACCGCGATTATGCCAATACTGCACAGCCATTTTCATGGCAACCTCGACGGAGACCGAGCCCGAATCGCTAAAAAAGACATGCTGCAATGGTTCGGGGGTCAGATCAATCAGTCGCTTAGCCAACTGCACCGCAGGCTGATGGGTGAGCCCTCCAAACATCATGTGGGACATGCGCTCGAGCTGGGTATGGGCCGCCTGGATTAGCTGGGGATGACTATAGCCATGGATGCAGGTCCACCAGGACGACATGCCATCAATGAGCGTGCGACCATCTTCGAGATGAATGTGAACCCCCTGGGCTGAGCGCACTGGAAAGACTGGCAGCGGGTTAGGCATGGCAGCGTAGGGATGCCAGACATGTTGGCGATCGAGGGCAAGGAGTTCAGGCAGGGAGAGTACGTCCATGGCGTCATTTTAGGCGGTAGAGGTCTTGGGGTAAAACGAAGAAATATTGAGGTCAAGCATAGATTTTTCTAAAAAAATAAACTGAGATTAATCTATTCTAAAGAGCAACCTATTTTGGGCTTTGGATAAGTATTTCAGGAAATAAAATAGGTTCTCTAAAATGACCTTCAGAAGTGATATTCAGCACCTCTTTTGGAGTGATTTCTCAAGGCCTTAAAGGCTCCAAAATCTTGATACTCATCTCTTTAAAGCCATTTGATCAATAAGCTGCGTTAACTATTTCTGTAGCTATATTAACTTTGTAAACTTTGGTATTTCCCGACACCCTCTAGACCTAACAGCGCTATATTGATTAGTGAAGCCAAAGAGCTTCCCTGA
>JBCCRZ010000481.1:0-5237 GCA_039200855.1 Cyanobacteria bacterium P01_D01_bin.44
CCTGTTTAAGCTGTTTTTGTTTTTCTGGATCGTTGAGCTCGGTCACCCAGCCATCAAACCGCAGCTGCACCGTCGCCACTGGCACCGCATCAAGCTTGTAGATATTGTCAAACTCAGGCCACTGTCGCCAGTCCTGAGGCAACAGCCGCTGGATGCCGGGCACGTCACAGGCGGCCAGGTAAGCATCGGCGGTGATCGTTTCTTCGCTGTCGCCGCTGGCCACCACCAACCCCGTCACCCTGGCCTGATCACCGCTGCCCTCAAACAAAATCTGACGGGTCTGGCGACGGGTGTAGATTTGGGTCCCCCGCGCCGTCAGGTAGTCAACGATCGGCTTATGCAGATACTCCGACGGCGAACCTGCTAGCAGATTGAGCTTAGAAGCCTCAGTTTTAGTCGCAAACATTTGAAAAATGGTCAGCATGCAGCGGGCCGAAATATTTTCGGTGTCGATGAAGCCCAGGGCATAGGCGATGGGGTTCCACATGCGCTTGAGACTGCCATTGGAGCCGCCGTGGCGACGAAACCACTCAGCAAAGCTATATTTATCCAGGCTGCGAATGTGGCGCATGGCCCCCTTATAGTCAACCAGACCACGCACGACCGGGCTGGTGGCCAGGGCCACCGAATTTTGCAGCTTGTCCCGTAGGGACAGTTGGGAGGTGGTAAAAAACGCCTTTAGGCCATTAAACGGGGCCCCCAACGGAAACCGAAAGTCAAGCTGCCCCAGCTCACCACCGCGATTAATAAAATTATGGGTGTGCTGTTTGGGGAGCAGGTTCTCAAAGGCCCCCACTTTTTTCATCAGGGCAAACAAGTTGGCGTAGTTAAAGAAAAAGACGTGCAACCCCATCTCAACATGGTTACCGTCTTTATCCACCCAGCTACCGACTTTGCCACCCACAAACGGACGGGCTTCAAAAATTTCGACCTCGTGACCCGCATCCGCCAGATCGATGGCGGCTGCCATACCGGCTAACCCGGCACCCACAATTGCAACTCGCATGCTTTTTGTTTTCTAGAGATTATATTTAAGTGTGACTTTACACATTGTAATAATGCACGGTCCCCTTTTGGAAGGGAGCAAGGGAGCAAAGGGAACAGGGGGAGAGCAACGCGGGGATGGGGGCAGATAGGGGAGATGGGGGAGATAGGGGCAATCCCTTGTGGTTGCCCAGTGCAAGATGCAGGCTGTTCGCGATATTTCCCCTTTCGCCCTGCCCCCTTCCCCTTTCGCCCTTCCCCTACACAGATTCACTCATATCCCAGCGCATAATGCAGCACCAACGGCTGCAGGCCAAGCTGCTCAGGGCTGACAGCCTCTGCCTCAAAAAAAGCGAGCATGTCCTTGATGCGAGGATTGCCACGGGCGCTGCCTGAGACCCCAGCCGCTACCACGATACCGCATCGCCCCTGGCTATTGACCTGACTGGTTTGCCAGTGGTCGAGGGCTTTGACATGGTTGGGGTTATCCATCTCGTACTCATGAAAAAGATGCAGAGAGGTATCTAGGGTCTTGATCAGTCCGAGTTGAAAACGTTGCTGGCTAAAGGGATCGCTGCCGGGGTTAAAGCACAGGGCTTCGATGCCGCCCAGGGTGCGAAACTGATCAATCAGGGCATTGGCCTTGGGACGGGTGGTTTGGATAATTAAGACCGGCCAGGGGACAGCTTTAGCAAATTTAGTCTGTTCGTGAAGCAACGGTTGTCGGTAAACCTTTGGGGCCTGTCGTAGATTATCCAGCATCTCAGGGGTGAGCTGGGTGAGTAAAATCAGTGAGCCATCTGGGATTAAATCATCCCGAATCTCTGCTGCGATCGCAGGCTCTGGCATATTCGCCTCAGTTTCATCCATCAGCTCAGCGGTGACCTCGGGCATGGTTTTGACCCCCACCGATAGGGTCTTAGGCTTGGGCGGCATCACCGGATTAGGGATCCGATACTTGCCCTCGATTAACCGCAACGTCAGCCCCTCGAGCTGATCACCATACTTCTTAAAAAATCGATGCAGGGCCTCCAACGCCACAATCAAGGCAGCGGCTTCCTCGTCAGCCAGCTGGGTACGCAATCCCTCAAACGGATGAATGCTGCCAAATTCGCAATTAGCCAGGGCAAACAGGCCATCGTCTTCTACCTCAAAGTTGATAAACAGACAGTCCTGGCTCAAAAAGGCCTGCTGAATCTCCTTATTGGAGAGATCCTGCTTGGTCAAAATCGCCTGACGAAACTGGCGCAGCGAGTCCAGCTCACGGTAGAGCAATAAACCATATTCAACATCGGCCATCCCCAGCACTGAGACATAGAGGGTGCCGATATCCCACTGATTGAGCTCAACGGCCAAAATTTCTTGCTCACTGAGCAGATACCAGGGAGCATCTTGCCAGATGGCTTCCGCTTTTTCGAGCAGGGGGGCTTCAAAGGCGGGCGGCAGAGAAGGCTCTAGGGCGTCAGACTGGAGCAGCGTCTCAAAAATTTCGTCAATCAGGGGCAGCTCTGGAACGTAGTCCACCTCAATATCCAGATTTTGTAAGGCCCCCCGCAAAAAGAACTGCAGCTCGCGATCTTTGACCACAATTTTGCGAGGCCGAGCCGGATCAATCGACCCTTGGGGATGCTCGATAGCCTGCAACAAAGCCCGCACCACCGCTTCGTGACCCGTGTCGCTGGGCACCATACTCAGCGCCCGGACAACACCCTGGGTGCCATCTACCCAAATAATGCAGTCTCCCTGGGCAGGCTCCTCCCCCAACTCGGCGTCGATCAGCTCCGCAGACAGGTGACGTCGATCGCCTTCCCAGGTGCTGATTAGCTTGGGAAGGCGGTTTAATCGACGACACGTAAACGAACTTAGATGTTGCATAGGGATGGCTTCAACCAGGATTCAGCCCATCACCGGGCCTGACGCTCTCCCTATTGTGGAGAAGAATAGGAAGCTTGGCTATGGGACTATAAATTTGTTCAATCGTTAACTGAGTGGGTTATCTGAGATAAACACCATAGCTGTGAGCTAAGATATTACCCAAAGAGGGGTCTCGCCCCAAATTGTAGCGAACGACTCGTGACGACGTTGTCGTCACAAAGAGACATCATCAACGGACGGAGCGACCATGACTCAAGCGACTCAGCCCCAGGCCACCCAACCTCAAAAAGGCATTCTGATGACCGAGGCGGCTCTTAAGCACGTGCTAGCCCTCAAGGAAAAGCAGGGCGAAGATTTGTGCCTACGGGTCGGGGTCCGACAGGGCGGCTGCTCAGGGATGTCTTACATGATGGACTTTGAAGATATCAACAACGCCACCGAGCACGACGAAATTTACGACTATCAAGGGTTTAAGGTGATTTGCGATCGCAAAAGCCTGCTCTATCTCTATGGTCTGATGCTCGACTACAGCGACGCCCTGATCGGCGGCGGCTTCCAATTTACCAACCCCAATGCGGCCCAGACCTGTGGCTGCGGCAAATCGTTTGGGACGTAGGGGCGAGGTAACCACGCCCCTACGGGCATAAAATTTTCAACCGGGGGCGTGGTGTGACCATGCCCCCGTAAAATTATGGGGTTTATTCTTTAACGTTTCTAACCCATGACTCAGACCGTAGAGGCTTTGTTCGACGATGGCATTCAACGCTATAAGGCGGGGGAGTCAACCGAAACCCTGATTCCTGTCTTCAAAGAAATTTGCGATCGTGCCCCCAAAAATAGCGCAGCTTGGACCTGCCTATCGTGGCTTTATTTGCTCAGTGATAAGCCAAATGCCGCCTATAAAGCTGCTCAAAAAGCCGTCAAACTCAATCCCCAAGATCCCCAAGCTCGGATCAATATCTCCATCGCGATTTTAGATAGCAATCGCAGCGGCGTTCGCGAACACGTTGATATGGCCAGTCAGGTCCTAACGGCGGTCGAAGAGTTAAGAACCGAGATTCAACAAAATCTTGAAGAAGGGTTAAGCCGTAAATCCAACTGGAAAAACCTTCAAAAAGTTCAGAAGTGGATTTTTGAGGGTTAATTCCTCGTAAAATCAGCCCTTTTCGCCTTAAAAAATGGCTTCGAATGGGAATCAACCCTTAATAGTTGTTAATCAAAACTTGTAAAAACCCACTGAAAAATACTCTCGGGGATCAGAATAATTTCTGATCCCCGTTTTTCCTTTTGCTCTTTGTGTAAGGGTTTCAGTCATTTAAACCGCTCAAGATCGAAGGTAAACTATTGAGTCAGATAAATTAACAACGGAATCGGGGATCAACTGATAAGCTTGAGTAAAGGTTGCGATAAGTATTTCTTTTGTTTTCGTAAACCACACTTAACTTTCAGTTTTTTTTGGAGCCAAATCATGGATAAGCGAGCTGTAGAAGTCAAGCCTGAAACCAGGAACCACAAAGGCTTTTTTGTTCAAGAAGGGCCCTATGAATTGGTAGATATTGACAAGTCTGGATGGGCACTGATTTGTATTGATGAAGCTGTTTGTCACTATGTTGATCCGGATAACTTAACGGCTTCTCAACTTGAAGAGCGGGAAGCAGTGTAGCGCTTTGTTAAGACATTGATCGAGAAATGCTTAGGACGATTTAATCGTCGGTAAAACTCAACTTCTACAGTATGGCTGTCCCAGTTTTGGGCAGCCATCTTTATTTTGGGAAGAAGCATTGGGAAGAAGGCAGAATTGGAAGTAGTGGGTAGTGAGTAGTGGGTAGTGGGTAATGAGTAAAATCAGAGTTTTTTCTTTTCTGCTCCTAACTCCTAACTCCTGTATTCTGAACTAACCCCACCCATTGGAGCTGCTCACAAATGAAAGATCGTCTCATCAGTTGGCTCAACACAGCCCTGATGATCAACCTATTTTTTGTGCTCTTTAGCTTTGGCTGGTTTGCGATCGCGCTCGTCGGCAAAACCACCCAAATCAACCTTGGCTTTGACCTCTGGTACAGCCTATGGGACCCCTTGTTTATGCCCGCAATCGGCATCCTGATGGCCGGGGCAATCATCAGTGGAACGATGGGGTGGGTATCCCGGAAATTTTTTACCTAACCCTCGAATACCACCGCATCAGCACCTTCGCTAGACGCAGCGGATCGTGGCGAATGGAGCCGGTTTCGGTTTCATGCATGATATTGGCTAACACTAAACGGCGACCTGACTCGATCACCGCATCGCGATCCAGATAGACGCAGTCGGCCCCTTCCTGGCGATAGCGATTGAGGGCCAGGGGCGAGGGAGCGCGCTTTTGCACCAGCACCGCGTCA
>JBCCRZ010000482.1:0-5237 GCA_039200855.1 Cyanobacteria bacterium P01_D01_bin.44
CGCAAACTCACCCAGGCTGAGAGGATAGGGGGAATTAGACCAATGACAATCAGGAGTAGGGCAGTGATGACCATACGGGTAAAAAGCTTGGTATAGCTTGATATTAGCGCAGGTATCGAGGGAAGGGGAAAGGGGGCAGGGCGAAGGGGAAAGGGGGTAGGCTTATGCGTTTAGTTTCTTGGGTTTGTGGGTGGAGGCGACGCTCAGCTCCTTGAGTTGTTTGGTATCGACAAAGCCTGGGGCCTGGGTGAGTAAATCGCGGGCCTGCTGGGTTTTGGGGAATGCGATCGCATCCCGAATCGAGGTCTCACCCGCCAGCAGCATCACTAGCCGGTCTAGGCCATAGGCGATCCCTCCGTGGGGAGGGGTGCCATATTCAAAGGCATCCAACAAAAAGCCAAACTTGTCGCGGGCTTCTTCGTCTCGGAGGCCAATGGTCTCGAAGACTTTGGCCTGCAAATCGGGCTGATAAATCCGCAAGCTGCCACCGCCGACTTCATAGCCGTTGTAGACCAGGTCGTAGGCCACTGCTCGAGCAGTCTTTAAATCTGCCACATCGTCAGGATGAGGTGCTGTAAAGGGGTGGTGCAACGCCTCCAGACGCTTTTCATCAGCATTCCACTCAAACATAGGGAAGTCAGTCACCCAGAGTAGATTGAGCTTGCTCTCATCAATCAGGTTCAGTTCTTGGGCAACGGTCTGACGCAGTCGGTCGAGGGTGGCGTTGACAATGGCGGTGGGGCCAGCGCCAAACAATAGCAACATACCGGGCTCCGCCCCGGTGCGGGTCAGCAATTCTTGCTTTTGCTCAGCGGTCAGGTTGTCTTTAATTGCACCAATGGTGTCAATTTCGCCGCCGTCGCGCACGCGAATATAGGCCAGCCCTTTTGCACCAGCATCGGTGGCAACTTTAAACAGATCCCCACCAGGTTTGATCCGCACATTCGAGATGGCGTCGTTGCCGCCGGGGATGGGGAGGACTTTGACCAGGCCGCCGGATTTAACGGCACCGGAAAAGACCTTAAAGCCTGAATCTTTTAAGATATCGGAGACCTCTACCAGCTCCAGCGCATAGCGGGTATCCGGTTTATCGCTGCCGTAGCGGTCCATGGCCTCGGCGTAGGTTAACCGAGAGAAGGGACGCGGCAGGTCAATGCCTTTGACAGCTTTGAAAATGTGGCAGGTTAACCGCTCATTGAGATCGAGAATCTCTTCCTGGGACATGAAACTCATTTCCATGTCGAGCTGGGTAAATTCGGGTTGGCGGTCGGCGCGCAGGTCTTCGTCACGAAAGCAGCGGGCGATCTGATAGTAGCGATCAAACCCAGACACCATTAGCAGCTGCTTAAACAGCTGGGGTGACTGGGGCAGGGCGTACCATTCGCCGGGGTTGACCCGCGAAGGCAAGACATAATCCCGTGCCCCCTCCGGCGTAGAGCGGGTCAAGATGGGGGTTTCTACCTCGATGAAGTCTTCCTCATCTTCTAAGAACCGGCGAATGGACTTGATCACCTCGTGGCGCAGCTGCATGTTGCGACTCATGCGCTCACGCCGCAGGTCAAGGTAGCGATACTTGAGCCGCAGCTCCTCGCGGACGGATTCTTCTTCCGCCGTCGAGACCTGAAAGGGCATTTGTTTGCGCACCGCATTTAGTAGCTCAATCCTGTCGGCGTAAATTTCAACTTCCCCCGTGGGCAGTTTTGGGTTTAAAGATTCATCCGGGCGCTGACTGACGCGACCCTCGATTTTTACAACGTACTCGTTACGCACCTGATCTGCGATGGGATAAGACTCGGGGGTGCGCTCGGGGTCGCTAACAATCTGCACGATGCCTTTGCGATCGCGCAGATCTAAAAAGATCACCCCGCCATGATCACGGCGACGATCGACCCAGCCATAGAGGGTTACCGTCTTACCAATATGTTCAGATCGTAGATCGCCGCAATATGAAGTTCGCATAGCTCAAGCGGGTAAGTAAGTGTACGGATAAAGTCCAGGGACTGAAAACCTTTTCATTATCTAGTATGGTCCACCCGCTTTAAATGCAAACTTCAGGTAAATTTGGGCGCTATCTGTCTACTACCTATTTACTGCTGACGCATGCGCAACTCTTCGGCCTCAAATTTTGAGGCATCCAGCGGATGCTGAGCGGTACACCCTGTGAGCAGGTCGGACAGCATGGACGCAGGTTGAGCCTGATGGGGCCATGCAAAAGCATGGCGAAAGGCCGCTGCCTGGCAGGCTTGCAGAGCATCAAACCCAATCACATCCTGGGTCAGCAGATTTTCATATTCAAAGGGCAGACGCACATTGTGGAGTCCAGCATTGTCTGTGCAGATGGCAATATCTACGCCTGCATCGAGGCAAAGATTAAAGACCTGCTTAAGCTGGCTTAAATCCTCTAAGGTGCCTGTTTGCAGATAGGTGGTTGGGCACACCTCCAGACATTGCCCCCGCGCAGCGACTTCCTTAAGTAACTCCGGATAGTGCAGTGGAATCTGAATGCCATGACCAATCCGCATCAAATAGGGTAGCAGCTCTGGATAACAACCATTGGCCGTCTCATATAGATGGCCTGTGGTCTTAAGCCCTTGAGACTGGGCGTAGGCATATAGCCCAATAAACTCATTTAGTCGCTCTCGGTAAGCCGCATCGCCCCCGGCAATATCTACTGCACAAACATAGTCAGGATACTGGGCGGCTAACTCGACGATGGCGCGGTTGACCTCATAAGGCAGTCGCGAGTGCATGCAAAGAATCTGCCGAGTCACGATGGGATACTCACTCTGGTCGCTGGCGCGCCCCACAATCTCAATGATTTCGGCCATCGCCTCGATCCGCTCTGACTGAGACAGATGCTCTGGGGTTCGATAGTAAGGGGTGTAGCGCAGCTCAAGATACGCCAGATTCTCGAAAATGTAGGCTCCGCGAATCAAACGATAAATGAAATAGGGCAGGGCTTCCTTGGTTTGAACGCTTTCTACCAGGGTATGCAGCTCTAAATATTCTTCGAGGGACTGCTTGGGTTGCGTATAAAACTGCTCAAACTGGGCATAGTCAGCAAATCGACCAGACAGATCTGGACGGTTACGTTGGAAATATCGCCATAGGATTCGGGGTACTACAGAGCCCCCTAGATGGCGATGCAGTTCTGCATAGAGACTCATAAGGCCTTCTAGAGTAATTTTGGAGTGAATTGGGCGTAAATTTAGCTGATGCTAAATGGGGAGTTTCGTGGAGTCAAGGGGGGGCAACCACCGCACTCGCTCCGTAAAGCTCAGCAAATATAAAGAGATATTAAACTTATTTTTACACCATTTTTTAGATTCTGTGGGGTTTGTCTGAAAAGCTGGTGTAGACTTTACGCTAAGCAGTATCAAGTCAGGCAATTACCAGGGGGCCATGGCTAGAAGTCAATCGAAGTTTCGGGGTGTTTATATTGACACCCTCAACGTCACCTGACGATAATGGTGGTTTGTTTGAACTTTTAGTACTTAATATAAATCCCTTGGCAAACGTTGTTGTAATTGGAGCCCAATGGGGCGACGAAGGTAAAGGTAAAATTACGGATCTGTTGAGTAAGTCGGCAGATGTTGTAGTTCGCTACCAAGGCGGTGTGAATGCAGGACACACCGTTGTTGTCAAAGACCAAACCTTTAAGTTGCACCTGATTCCATCGGGCATTTTATATCCAGAGACAGAGTGCTTAATTGGCAGCGGCACCGTCATCGACCCCAGGGCCCTGATTGGAGAACTCGATAAGCTCGATGAGCTGGGTATCTCTGCTCAAAATTTATTTATTTCTGAGACGGCTCACGTGACCATGCCGTATCATCGACTGATTGACCAGGCCGCCGAAGAGCGCCGGGGGAATAAAAAAATTGGTACCACGCGCCGTGGCATTGGCCCAACCTATGCCGACAAGTCAGAGCGCACCGGCATTCGAGTGGTCGATTTGATGGATCTCGACGCGCTTAAAGAGCAGCTAGAGTGGGCAATCAACTATAAGAACGTTGTCCTCGAAAAGCTATACGACCTGGCTCCGCTTGATCCTAAAGAAGTTCTAGACGAATATGCGGTTTATGCAGAGCGGTTGCGATCGCACATCGTTGATAGCCCACTGCATCTCTACAACGCGATTCAGCAACGCAAAAACGTTTTATTTGAAGGAGCCCAAGGCACCCTGCTCGACCTTGACCATGGCACCTATCCCTATGTGACCTCCTCCAACCCAGTGGCGGGGGGAGCCTGCATTGGCTCGGGGATTGGTCCCACGGCGATTGATCGGGTGATCGGGGTTGCCAAAGCCTATACCACTCGGGTGGGTGAGGGGCCTTTCCCTACGGAGCTAAGCGACGACATGGGGGCGCTGCTGTGTGAAATCGGCGCAGAGTTTGGCACCACAACAGGTCGGCGACGCCGCTGTGGTTGGTTTGACGCGGTGATCGGTCGCTATGCCGTGCGGGTCAACGGACTAGATTGTCTGGCCGTGACCAAACTGGATGTGCTCGACCACCTTGACGAGATCAAGGTTTGTGTTGCCTACAAGCTTGATGGTAAGAAGTGTCTGGAGCTGCCGGGCAGCGCTCGCCAGTTTGCTCGCTGTGAGCCGGTGTATGAAACCCTGCCCGGCTGGAAGCAGGCAACAGATCACTGCCGCCGCCTGGAGGACCTGCCCAAGCAAGCCTTAGACTATCTCAAGTTTTTAGCAGAGCTGATGGAAGTGCCGATCGCCATCGTGTCGCTGGGGGCCAGCCGCGATCAAACCATCATCGTTGAAGATCCAATCCACGGACCTAAACGAGCCCTCCTCCATGAAAATGGAGCTGCTTTTAAGGTGGCCTGATCAGGTCACTTGATTTTGACAACCGCCCCTTTAAGTCGCCCCCAAATCCGGTAGCATGTTAAAGCGCCGTATTCCGTAAGTTTTTCACCCTTTCGTTTACTGACTAAGCAACTGTTATGGAACTGACCATTGAATGTAAAAAACGCGCTGAGGGCGAAAAACCCAAGGCACTGCGCCGCACTGGCAATCTGCCTGCGGTTCTCTATGGGCACGATGGCACCGCATCTGTCGCCCTGACGGTGAATACGCGTGACGCTGAGGCCCTGCTGCGTAAGGCAGTGGTTAATAAAACCGTCGTTGATGTCAAAGTACCTGACATGCCCTGGAATGGTAAGGCGCTCTTGAGAGAGGTCCAAACCCATCCCTGGAAAAATAAGGTTTACCACATCAG
>JBCCRZ010000483.1:0-5228 GCA_039200855.1 Cyanobacteria bacterium P01_D01_bin.44
ATGAGCTGATGCTGACCCCGCAGTTGCTTCAAATTGAAGATGCCCGCCGCTATCAGACCAAGATTCTAGAACAGTGTGCCCAGCGGATCGATGCTGGCCAGCTTAAGATTCATGTTGAGAAGGTATTTCCCCTGTCAGCGGTGGCTGAGGCCCATCGACTGGTAGAACAGGGCAACGGGATGGGCAAAGTTGTTTTGGAAATTGATTAAGAAACCCTCGCTCCACGTATCCCCTCCTGGGAGGGGCCAGGGGTGGGTTTCGGTCACGGGCGCTATCTGCCAAACCCACCCCGCCCTGTGGGCAACCTCTCCAGGGAGGGGACGTTTTAGGCCAGGTCGATCTGTGGGCGAGCGAAAGAGAGATCTTTCGCTTATCCAATGGTGAAGAGGGATTCAGCCTATGTCAACCCGGGTGTTTATTCGTAAACCCACCGCAGCAGATATTCCGGCTTTATTAGCTTTGGCCCAGCGAAGTAAAGCCTTTCACTCGCCGTGGGTGTTTGCTGCGCTGACAACAGAGGGCTGGCAAGACTACATTGCTCGATGCCAACAAACTGATTTCGAGGGGCTGTTGATTTGTTATGGCCAATCTCCCAACGGTCCTCTAGAAAATCTCCCAGAGAGTTCTATCGTGGGGGTTGCTAACCTCAGCCAAATCTTCTATGGCCCGTTTCAAAATGCTTATCTGGGCTATTACGCTGATGTCGATTTTGCTGGGCAGGGGCTGATGAGAGCGGGGATACGCTTTGTGATTGACTATGCCTTTGACGCCCTCAAGCTGCATCGTCTGGAAGCCAATATTCAGCCAGACAATGCCGCGTCTATTGAATTAGTTAAACGATTAGGCTTCACTCAAGAGGGCTTTTCTCGCCGCTATCTCAAGATCAACGGCGAGTGGCGAGATCATCAGCGCTGGGCTTTGACAGTAGAAGATTGGCGTTAAAAATTAAACGACTGGTACCAGTTCTAAGGGGCTTGTTGTTCCCGTGTTTTTGGAGTCCTCCTTCAGTTTGGCAGACGCATTTCCCAAGCAAATTCCCATGCCGCGTGCAGCCTTAACAAGGGTGTCATCTGGATTGACGGCGCGGTACTCTGCGATCGCATCTGCGATCGGCACATGGACCACCTCACGGTTTTGCCAGCTCACCATATGGTCGTATTTCTCCGCCGCGATCAGATCCACCGCCTCGACCCCAAAGGCAGTGGCAATCACTCGGTCGAGCGGTGAAGGAATTCCCCCCCGTTGCACATGGCCGAGTACGGTAACGCGGGTTTCGGCCCCAGTGCGCTCAGTGATGTGGTCTGCCAGATATTCGCCAATGCCGCCCAAGCGGGAGTGACCTAGACGGTTGGTGCAGGTGACTTTCTCTCCTGCCTCGGTGCAAACGGCCTCCGCCACGATGATGGTGGCGAAATTGCGTCCGAGATTTTGGATGGCGTTGCAAACGGTCTCTAGGGTGTAAGGAATCTCCGGAATTAAAATCATGTCGGCCCCCCCGGCGATACCCGCACTCAGGGCAATGTGGCCTGCATCCCGGCCCATGACTTCTAAAATCATCACGCGGGAATGGCTGGCGGCGGTAAAGTGGAGCCGGTCGAGGGCTTCGGTGGCAATATTGACAGCGGTGTCAAACCCGACGGAGCGCTCGGTGCTGCCCAAGTCATTGTCAATGGTTTTGGGGATGGCCACCAGGTTGAGGTCGCCCTGCTGGGCCAAGCGTCGTAAAATCGCCAGGCTACCGTCACCGCCAATGCCAATCAGGGCATCGAGCCCGAGCAGGTGATAGCCTTCGATAATGTCTTGGCTGCGATCGCACAAAGTGCCATCGGACATCGGAAAAGCAAAGGGATTGCCTTTGTTGGTGGTGCCTAATACGGTGCCGCCTGCAGTTAACAGATTACGGGTGCTGTTGATATCAAAGCTCATCACCTGAGGAGGGCGACACATGAGTCCTTGGGTAGCCTTGCGGATGCCCACTACTTCCCAGCCGTAGGTGCCAATCGCGCGGTGCACCACCGCCCGGAGGGTTGCATTCAGTCCGGCACAGTCGCCGCCGCTGGTTAAAATGCCAATCCGTTTACCTGGTTTTTGAAATATATTCATCGCGCCCCTTTCTATGTATGCGCCCATAGATTACAAGCTTTTTGAATCTCAATGGGGAAAGATGACGGTTTTTAACCAGGGTGTTACTTACCGAAAAAATGTAACAGGTTTTACATATTGTGTCTGATTGAGTCTGACCGCTGGCTTTTGCTGGTTTCAAACCCGATTACTCAAACCCGATTGCATAGCTACCCGATTGCATAGATACCTGATTGCATAGATATCTGATTGACTGACAAAAGGTGATTTCGGCCAGCGACCGGAAGTCGCGCCTACATAGGTAGGGGTGATTTACTCACTGAGAAGCCGCTTCGCATCTACAACCGCCCAGCTAAAAGTTTTGTCAGTCAACCAGACACAGACACAGTGCGCCCCCTGGCTAATTAATAGCGGGTGCTTAAATCATGCGTGGTTGCTGCCTTTAACCCCCCGTTAACTTTGCGGCGTTTGGAGTTTAGACTTAGGGAGGTTGTTGCTGACTTGTCTGAGCGTCAGCTTAACTCAATGCCTAGCTTGCCTGTTCATCTGAGGATGACTTTAATATCGCTTTGTCCATAGCGAAATATTTATAGAATGGCAGTATTTTGATAGGTTTTTTATCGATTTGGAAATGGATCTCACCCTGAAAGCTAGCTCGGCTTAAAATGAATGTATGAATGATGTCTGGAATATTGCTTGTCCAATCAGATAGCTTGCCTGTTTAACTGGATTATCGGTCAGGTTGCTGGCAAGTGAATCGATGGCCTCGTTGGTTGTCATGATTGATTCATGAGTCAACGCTTGCCTGAAATATATTCCGGACGGCTTCATCAACTTTATAAAGTCTTTAATTAAGCTTGCTGAGTGAAGTTTAAGTTCCTTTAATAAAAATATTTTGATAGTGTTTTTTCCGTAAACCTACTGACACATCAGGTTACGTTCGCAGCACTGGACGATTATAGTCAGCGTAGTTACTCTTAGTAGAGACTCTATAAGTCCTCTCACGTGTCTACCAAGTTTCAGACTTTCTAACTATCAGGGCGGGCGTTAGTCTTGGGACTAACCAACTGTGAAACGCGAACTTGAAACGCTAGGCTTGGAATATGGCGGTTGCCATTCTACATAAATTATTACCGGGGACTTTGCTGGCAGTCACGACTTCAGTAACGGGTGGGGCTTTTCTGCCTGTGGCTGCTCAGACTCAGACTAACTTTGGGTTCACAGGAGATTATGCGTCTGAGAACTGGACCTTTTTTAACAACAATGCGGACGGCAGCGTTGACTTGTCTGAGAGCCCTGCGGCTATTCAACTCACTGGGGGCAACCAAGCCGAGGGGCTAGGCTGCGGCAGTCCTGGGTTGTCTCTGGCAGATGCGAATAAGTGCACACCTGGGGTCACCGCTTTCTTTATCGAAGTGCCCGAAGACAGCAAAATCTCTTTTGATTGGCAATACGAGACGGCTGATTTGGGAGGGCCAGGCTTTGATTCGTTTGGCTATGTGATTGATGAAATTCCGCCGGATGGTCAGCCGTTTATCGAAGTAATTGACGTGGGCGGGCCGCTGGTGCAGGCTGGCACGACTGTTATAGATATTGCGGCTAAACGCATTTTTGCGCTGCAAATTGCCACCGATGACAACCAGTTTGGCCGCGCAACGGTGAGGATTAGTGATTTTAAGGTGACGACAACGCTGCCCGAGCCACCGGAACCGCCGGAGCCACCGGAACCGGAACCGCCGGAGCCGCCGGAGCCGCCCGAGCCAGTATCGGTCCCTGAACCTGGCAGTGCGATCGCACTGGGGCTATTTAGCCTGGGTTTTTGGAAAATCCGTCGCCGGTAGGGGCGAGGTCACCTCGCTCCTACTGCGGCCTGATCGCTACCCCGGTATCCGCTTCAAATACATGAATGTGTTCTGGCACAATCGCCAGATCCAGGCGATCGCCGGGCTTTGGAATAATGTCCACATCAAGGCGAATTTGGAGATGGCTGTCCTCTAGACTGACGCTCAGATAAGTTTCACTTCCTAACGCCTCAACGCGTTGCACCTCAACCGGCAGCGTCTTGGGAGCTGGGACGCTAAGGCGCAGGTGCTCAGGCCGAATCCCTAGGGTCAGGGTCTGACCCTGATAGGGACTCAGCGTCGATTCCCACTGTCCGGGCAGCGTTAGCCTAAAGGCCGGATGCACTATCAGCAGCGGTCCCTGCACCTGCACGGTCAAAAAATTCATCGGTGGTGACCCGATAAAGGCGGCCACAAACTGATTGGCGGGGTGATGGTAAAGCTCCAGGGGGCGCGCAACCTGCTGGATTTGGCCTTTGTCCATCACGGCAATGCGATCGCCCATGGTCATGGCTTCGATCTGGTCGTGGGTGACGTAGACGGTGGTGGTGCCCAGCTCGCGCTGCAGGCTGACAATTTGGGCGCGGGTCTCCGTGCGCAGTTTGGCATCCAGATTAGACAGGGGCTCATCCATCAAAAATACTTCAGGGCTGCGGGCCATGGCTCGACCCAGGGCCACCCGCTGCTTTTGCCCTCCAGAGAGCTGTCGGGGGAGTCGCTGCATCAGCGGTTCGATTTGGAGTATCTGGGCGATGGTGCGGACTTGATCAAAGATGCCCCGCTCCGTGGCAGGCCAATATTGTAGCCCCTTGGGTAGGGAGCGGGTGGCGGTAAACAGCAGCTGTTCCCACCAAGCGGGGCGCTCGACCCCGGCGGCGCGCCGTAGGCCAAAGGCCAGGTTATCGTAAACGCTCAGATGGGGATACAGGGCATAGCTTTGAAATACCATAGCGATGTTGCGCTGCTTGGGGGGGAGCCTATTCACCAGCCGTTCGCCCACGCGAATGTTGCCGCCGGTCAGAGTCTCAAGGCCAGAAATCAGCCGTAGTAAGGTGCTTTTGCCACAGCCCGACGGTCCTACCAGCACCATAAACTCGCCATCTTTGACGGTCAAATTAATCCGCCGCAGCACCGCTATCCCGGTTGACGGGCGCTCTTGGGAGCCATTCCCAGATTCGTCAAGAACGCCCTTCTGGCCTGTGTTGGCAGTGGCGTCTCGGCGATGGCGCGGAAAGGTTTTGTAGATATTTTCAAGAACAACCTGGGCCACGGAGATTTGGGGTAGAGGGTGGAGGGTGGAGGGTG
>JBCCRZ010000484.1:0-5228 GCA_039200855.1 Cyanobacteria bacterium P01_D01_bin.44
GTCAAGGGAGGCCACACTTGCTTCTGGGACAGCAGCCTCTGCTGGAACGGCAGCTTCTGAATGATTACTGTGGGTACTTCCCGACTCTTGAATGAAGGCTAGACGCCCTGGCTTACGCTTGGAATTCAGAGCCATAAGGCATACTCCGTGACAGAACTTGAGGGTGAATGCTGATGAATAATCGTTGAAAATGGTGAGGGGTTTTTAATTTAGAAAGTTGCGTTTTAAGACTGTTTAAGACTTGATTAATCCAGGTAATTTAGGGGCCGGATTCACTATTGCGATGAAGTCTGGGGGCTAATGACTGAGGGCTAAGTAATTTGCGATCGCACCAAACGCATTATCAAGACCACTCTTGGGAGAAAATTTAGCAACAGGGACTCCAGCCTGCTGCGCTCGATAAACGATCACAGAATCCGGAACCGTAAACAGGGGGTAAGACATGGCCTTAATAGCAGTCTCAATCTCCTGTGACGGACTAGGCGTCTTCGCTTTCTTGGCAGAAACTCTGGGTTTAACGGACCGATTTAAGACAATTGTAAATTGAGCCCCCGCCTTACCGAGTTTTTTCTCCAGATCAGAGCAATATATCTTTAGATTTTCGAAGCCTTCTAAGGCAAAAATACTTAGGTCAATAGGGACAACGATGCGATCAGCCGCATAAAGACCATTTAGCGTAAATAACCCAATATCTGATGGCAAATCAATCAAGATATAGTCATAGAACTGTTGAACGGGCTCTAGAATACGAGCCAGGATGCCAGCCCTATCCTTAGCACCCTGCATCACTAGAGCAGCGGCACTAAAATCTAGCTCTGAGGGTGCAAGGTGCAGGTTTTCTATCTCGGTTTCTAAAATAATTTGTGTAATCGGGACACCGTCATACCCCTCACATTGGGTTAAGACAGCATCGTAAATAGAGTGGGTCAGGCTTTGACTATCGATGCCTAACCCCGACGTGGCGTTGGCTTGAGGATCAAAATCAACCACCAAAACCTTTTTGCTGTTGTGCAGAGCCAGTTGAGCGGCAACATTAATACAGAGGGTCGTTTTACCGGTACCTCCTTTGAGATTCGCAAAGGCGATTTTAGAGGCCATTATGCTGCTATGTCATTGCGCTTCTTTAGATAAAAAATGTACGAAGGTCTCTAAAGCTCAAGGCTTTAATCCCCGAAGTAACCAAGGTTTAAATTAACGCATATCAACGACGCAAGGCGCAAAACTTAGTCAATCGGTTGGGTAACAAAGTTGGGCGGCTGAAAATAGGCGATGCGATCGCGGCCTGCCGTTTTTGCCCTATAAAGGGCTCGATCGGCCTGCTCAATTAAGTCTACCGAGGATGCCTTCTGAGTGGGGATCACCGACGCAACCCCAAAGCTGGCGGTCACCCAGCTGCTAACCGCTGAGTTTGGGTGACGAATGGCTAGAGCTTTAACCCTCGCTCCCATTTTGGTTGCCAGTTTAACCGCTCCGTGCTGTACCGTATCAGGCAAAATTGCCACAAACTCTTCGCCCCCATATCGGGCTATCAAATCTAAAGGCCGCTTCAAAGCCGCTTTTAAGGACTGCGCAACTTGCTTCAAACATTCATCCCCCCCGGGATGGCCACAGCTATCGTTAAACTGCTTAAAGTAATCAATATCGACCATGATCACCGAGAGGGGCCGCTGGTCGCGACGCGCCTGCAACCACTCGCGCTTAAGATATTGCTCAAACCCATAGCGGTTCGCAATGCCGGTCAATGCATCGGTCGAGGAGCGGGCTTCTAGCAAATGAAGTTGATCGTTCATATGGGCGAGTTCATTTTTACATTCACGAACTCGATATTGCAAAGCCCAATTGGACTGTTGCAACTGTCTTTCTTTTTGATATTGCTCTTCAAGCCATTTTGACCGGGCAATCGCATGTGCGATCGCACTCTTCAGCCAGCTTTGGCTGATTTGGCCTTTGACCAAATAATCTTGCGCACCTTGCCGGACCAGCTGAGCTGACAAGGCTTCATCCTCTAAGCCAGTCAGGACTACGGTGGGTAGTCCAGGTGCTTTTTCTTGCAAGCCCAGCAGAGTCTCCATACCCTGACTATCAGGCAAGCCTAAATCTAATAGAGCAACGTCAAAATCATCTATCTCAAGGCATTGGAAGGCTGCGCTTAGAGAGTCAACCTGGGTGACCTCATAAGGGGGCAGTTCCATCTGATTTAAGAGGGCATTGACTAAAAACACATCTCCCGGATTATCTTCGACCAAAAGAATGTGCGTCGGGGGTATCTGCTCGCGGTGATCGTCTTGCCAGGGTACTTTATCGCAATGATTGAGCAACATAACCTCCGAACCTATATAACAGGAGTCGTATGTTTTTTAAGAACTGCTTAGTCTGACAAAGCCTAGTTGTTGAGTCCCAGTTGTTGAGTCCCAGTTTCTTAGCCCATATATCACCAGGCAGAGGTTTGCGAGAGGATTGACTACCTAATCAGACAGATGTAACAGCTTAAAACCTGATTTGTATGTATTCCAGTCATACTAATGAACGTTGGTTTAAGGAAAAACCGTGTTAGCACGCAAACCGCATAAATACCCATGTCACTTGAGGTCGTAGGGCCTTGCATGGCTCGAATCCCGGTAAGATTTTGTGTTTTTAAGAAATTATAAAGATGTGCGCAGCAGCACTTATCTCGACCCCCTGCGAAGAGGCGGAGCTGCTAGCTGCGTTGCGATTTCAAGCCCTAATTAGCAGTGACATCCACAACTTTGTCAACATCCAACACCAACATCAATCGGTCATCCAGCTTGTAGGTGCCTTCAATTAAAGTCCGTACCTGACCCGTTAGCGTCTCCGGGGGGCGCTCAAAATTATCAGCCGAAACGTCTAAGACGTCGCCAACCGCATCCACCAGCAAGCTCACCGTTTCGTCACCCACTTGCACCACCACATTCAACGGTTGCTGCGTCTCGGCCCGGTCTGGCAAGTCTAATCGATGCCTCAGGTCGATTGCCGTGACAATTTGCCCCCGCAGATTAATTAACCCACCCACCTCTGTCGGAGCCAGGGGCACGGGGGTCATCTCTTGATAGCGAATAATTTCCTGCACTTTCTCGACAGTGACGCCAAATAAAAGCTGATCTAGAAAAAAAGTACAAAACTGTTGTTCGTCAGCCACAGTGCAAAATTCTCGTGTAGAAGGTTTAGTCGTCTGTCAAAGCTGAATTTTCGGGTTGGGCGAGGCAGTGAGTGCGCTGCGCTGGTGGGGGCTGCGCTTGGTTTAGTCAGTTCCAGCCTCAGGCTCCTCCTGGTTCTCAGTATGGTCTGCTAGCCAATTGACTAAGTCATCGAACTGTTCAAAATCCAGCAGTGCTTCCCCCAAAGTTTCCAATTGTGGCAGCGGCAGCGCCTCAACCTGCGCTCGATAGTCTTCAGGAAGATCGCCAACTTGATGCTTGAGGAGCCGCATCACCAGTTGCTGCTCTTTCTGAATCCCTTCCTGAATGCCCTGCTGAATCCCTTTCTGGATACCCTGCTGAATGCCTTCTTGAATAATGTCTTGATAAATCACCGACTCCTGCATAAGCTCCCTCCTCAGAATGCGTTGAATCAGCCCTTTTTCTAATACTAACCCGGATAAAATCGACGAGAAATTTACAAACGGTGTCGAACATAAACAGAGTTCAGTATCTGCTTTGAGTTGGGATCCCAGTCCTCTAAACGACAGCCGCTTCTGCCCGTGTCTCTGCCTGCAATAATGCAGGGGCTCCCGCTCGAATAATTGCATCCACATCAATCAGCTCAGTAATTCGATCTTGGATCACCGCAGAGTATTGGATTTCGGGTTGGGTCGCCGTGCCTTTGATCAAAATCTGCTCTTCTACAATATCGACGATATTCTCAACGACCAAACCAACGTTACGCTGCTCATCCACTGACACCACCAGCACTTCGATGGTATCTGCCTCAACCCTTGGCAGCGGCAAGTCAGGATGAATGTTGAGCACAGACGATAGGTAGATCAGCGGCAGGATTTGGCCCCGATACTGAATCACGTGTTGACGGTCGGTACCCTCCACCAGGCTAATGGACATTTGTTCTAATCGAGTGACCCGAGCCAGGGGTAAAGCCATGTGGCGTCCATTAGGGCCTTCGAACAAGAGCAACTGCTGACGATCAATGGCTGCCTGCTCCTGGAGTAAACTGTCGGCTCTAAGCGCCGCCTCTTGAGCTTCAGAGATCACATGCGCCCTTTGGGCAAGACCCTGCACGTCTAAGATCAGAGCGACTCGACCGTCGCCCATGATCGTCGCCCCAGCAAAGCAAGAGAGGCTCTTTAGCTGTTTGCCCAAGGGCTTGACTACAATTTCTTGGGTGTCATGGATGGCATCTACAAGTAGCCCAAACGGTTTATTGGCAGCTTGCAGCACCAAAATATTCAGGACCTCAATTTCCTCTGCTGAGTCTGTTCTCTCATGGGAGTCTGGGGTCTCAAGAGTGGTCTCCTCAGGGCTGAGAATACTCAGATCCCTACTCAAATCTCCTATATTTGATGCTCGTATATTGTGTGGCTGTCCCTTATTTCCATAGCTGCTGTCTCCATGGCTATCTGTCTCTAGCTGGAGTTCTCGATTTAAGTAAACCAGGGGCAAGAGTTTGCCACGCAAGCGATACACAGGGGCACCATGTACCATTTCAATGCCTCGACGGGCTTTTTCCCCCTCTAGACGCACCAACTCGACCAAGCTCACCTGCGGGATGGCATAGCGTTCGCCACCACTCGACACAATCAGCGTAGGGATAATCGCCAGCGTCAGCGGGATTTTTAACTTAAAAGAGGTGCCCTGACCAGGCTTACTAGAGACATCAATGCTGCCGCCAATCTTGTCAATATTGGTCTGGACTACATCCATCCCCACACCGCGTCCCGACAAGTTGGTGACCTGCTCAGCCGTAGATAGACCGGGTAAAAACACTAGATTGAGCGATTCTTGCTCACCCATGCGCGCCGCTTGCTCAGCCGAGATCAAGCCCCGTTGCACTGCTTTGACTTTGATCTGTCCAGCATCAATGCCTTTACCATCATCCGCGATCTCGATATTGACGTAGCCGCTTTCATGAAAGGCTCGCAGCAAGAGTTTGCCAACTTCAGGTTTGCCCGCCGCAACTCGATCGGTCGGGGTTTCAATGCCGTGGTCTACACAATTGCGCACCAGATGGGTGAGGGGATCTGCGATCGCTTCTATCAA
>JBCCRZ010000485.1:0-5222 GCA_039200855.1 Cyanobacteria bacterium P01_D01_bin.44
CCAGCCGATGCCTTACAAGGTATTTCCAATCCAGGCGGTATCTAGTGCTTTTGAATATATGAGTCAGGGTAAGCATATTGGCAAAATAGTTGTATCTTTCCAGGACAAAACGGCTTTAGAGCAAATATTGATCGCTCCAGCGGCAGATCCAGCGGGCACTGCAATGATAGGAGCGGCGGCGATTCCCTTTTCCACAGGAGCCTCTGGGTTCGGTTCTGAGGCGCTAGCGCGTGGTCAGCAAACAGCAGCAACAGCCAACCCCTTGCCCTTAGATATTCGTGCTGGTTGGTTGTCCCCATCAGAGGGCGTAGGCGTCTTCGAGCGAATTATGGCCAGCGGTCGTTTTGCCCAGGTGTTAGTTTCGACCAGTGACTTCCTAACTCGGGGTGAGCAGGATAATCCCTATGAGATGCTGAGTCTAAAGCGTGTAGAGAAAGTCTCGCAGTCTATGCAAGCAACGCATGCACGTCCGGAATTGGAGACTGCCTATGTTGCGCCTAAGAATGAAATTGAGCAAGTAATTGCTCAAATCTGGCAAGACGTTCTGGGCATTACTCAGATCGGCATCCACGACAACTTCTTTGACTTAGGAGGCGATTCTCTCCTGGCTACACAGGTCGTTTCTAAGTTAGAGAAATTCCCCATTAATCTACCCAGTCATTTGTTAGAGACAGCAGTGGTTGAAATATTTAATTATTCAACTATCTACTCTTTTGCTCGATATTTGAGTGAAGAACAAACTCCAGAGGCTCCTGTAGAGCAGGGAGGTGAGCGTGCGAAGTCGCGGAACGCTCGACAAGTTTTAAGAGAAAAGCAGAAGCGATCGCGCCAGCAGCATCGCTCAAATGGTAGCTCTCAATAAGTTAAATAGGTGGCTATAAGCCTCTATGAAAATGAAATTTGTTTGTGGTGATCTGATCCTAAAATTGGGAGGTTTTGGTTTTAGATGAAAGAATCATGTTCGCGCGATTTTAATGGATCAGAAATAGCTGTTATTGGCATGTCCGGGCGCTTCCCGGGGGCAAGGGATGTTGGTTCATTTTGGCATAATTTAAAGAATGGAGTAGAGTCCATTTCATTTTTCTCAGATGCAGAGCTACTCGCTTCAGGGGTGTCTCCGACGCTGCTGAAGGATCCTAATTATGTGAAAGCGAAACCTATTCCGGATGATATTGAATTATTTGACGCCGAGTTCTTTGGCTTTAGTCCCAGAGAAGCCGTGATTACCGACCCGCAACATCGCCTCTTTTTGGAACATGCTTGGGAAGCGATTGAAAATGCTGGTTACAATCCGGATACTTATCAGGGGCCGATTGGTGTTTATGCAGGGGTAGACATCAACACTTACTTGCTCAGTAATATCGGTCCAAACTTCGGCACTGAACTAGATCCACAGACAATTATTGGAAATGGGACCGACTATCTCTCCACCAGAGTCTCCTATAAGCTGAATTTGAAGGGGCCTTCTGTCACTATTCAGGCGGCATGCTCGACTTCTCTGGTGTCTATCCACTTGGCGTGTCAGAGTTTGCTAAATGGTGAGTGTGACATGTCTTTAGCGGGTGGTATTTCACTCACCATGCCCCAACGGGTTGGTTATTTTTATCAGAAAGAGGGATTCGCTTCTGCTGATGGCCATTGTCGAGCTTTTGATGCCGGCGCCCAGGGAACTGTTTTTGGCGATGGTGTGGGCATCGTCGTCTTGAAGCGACTCGCAGATGCGATCGCAGATGGCGATCGCATTGATGCTATTATCCTGGGCTCGGCGATCAATAACGATGGGTCTGTTAAAGCTGGCTATACAGCGCCTAGTCGTGACGGTCAGTCGGCCGTAATTTCAGAAGCTCAGGCGATCGCCGAAGTTGAGCCTGAAACAATAACCTATGTGGAAGCCCACGGTACTGGTACAGCTCTGGGCGATCCGATCGAGATTGCGGCCCTGACCCAAGTATTTCGTAAAAGCACCAATAGGGAAGGTTTTTGTGCGATCGGTTCAGTCAAGACTAATGTGGGGCATTTAACGACAGCATCTGGCGTAACTAGTCTAATTAAGACTGTTTTAGCCCTCAAACATAAAACTATACCGCCTAGTTTGCACTTCGAAACCCCTAATCCTAAGATTGATTTTGCTAAGAGTCCTTTTTATGTCAATACTAAGCTCTCACCTTGGGAAACGAATGGGACGCCGCGTCGAGCCGGGGTCAGTTCTTTTGGTATCGGTGGCACCAATGCTCATGTGGTTCTTGAAGAAGCTCCGCTGGTTGAGGAGTCCGGCTCCTCTCGTCCTTGGCAATTACTGCTACTCTCTACCAAAACTAGCTCAGCGCTAGAGACTGCAACGGCTAATCTGGCACAACACTTGCAGAGTGAACCGAAGCTAGCGGATGTTGCGTATACCCTTAGCACTGGTCGCAAAGTCTTCAACCATCGACGAATGTTGGTATGTCAGGACACTGGGGGAGCTATCAACGCCCTGGAAAACCCCGCGTCTGACAGGATTAAGACTCACTTTCAAGAGCCTGGGAAACAATCTGTGGTCTTCATGTTCTCGGGACAGGGGGCTCAATACGTAAACATGGCCCAGGGACTCTATCATTGCGAAGCCACCTTTGCTGAGCAGGTGAATCTTTGCTGTGAGATCCTGATGCCCCATCTGGGTATCGATCTGCGCCAACTCCTCTATCCTCGCCCTGAACAGTTAACCTCTGCAACTAAGCAACTACAACAAACAGCGATGGCTCAACCGGCGCTGTTTGTCATTGAATATGCTTTAGCTCAGCTATGGCTAGAATGGGGCGTACAGCCAAGAGCTATGATGGGCCACAGCATTGGAGAATACGTCGCAGCTACGCTAGCGGGTGTTTTATCGTTAGAGGATGCTTTAGCCCTGGTAGCGGTCCGAGGACAGCTGATGCAGGGCTTACCGTCCGGGAGTATGCTAGCAGTACCCCTTGCAGAAGAAGAAATTGCACCGCTGCTGCCCGACCCCCTCTCTATAGCCGTCATTAACGGCCCCTCAGCTTGTGTGGTGTCAGGATCAACTGAGGCGATCAAGCCCTTTGAGAGCCAGTTGGCCAGCCAAGGTATCGACAGTCGCCGTTTACACACCTCCCATGCGTTCCATTCCCCCATGATGGAGCCAATATTAGAGACTTTTACACAAAAGGTTAAGCAAGTTCGTCTCAATCCGCCCCAAATCCCTTACCTCTCGAATGTTACAGGAACTTGGATTACGCCTGAGGAGGCCACATCACCCGCTTATTGGGCCAGACATCTACGGCAACCAGTACGCTGGGCATCTGGTTTGCAAGTGTTATTGCAAGACCCGACTCAGATTTTGTTAGAGATAGGCCCAGGACGAACCTTAACAACCTTAGCGAAGCGACATCCTGAGAAGGCGTCTGCCCAGAGGGTGCTGTCTTCAGTGAGGCATCCCAAGGAAACTGGCTCGGATGTAGCGTTTTTGCTGGAAGCATTGGGGCAACTGTGGCTAGCGGGTGTCGAGTTAGATTGGTCAGGCTTTTATACCCACGAACGGCGTCAGCGACTGCGGTTGCCAACCTATCCCTTTGAGCATCAGCGTTACTGGATTGACCCACCAATAGTAGAAGAAGGGCATCGTTCTACTTCAGCTCCAGTGCCACTGAAAAAAAGGCCAGAGATTGCCGATTGGTTTTATGTCCCTGTTTGGCAGCAATCCGTCCCGCTGATCCCTGTCCCAGAGAATGCATCGACGTTGCCCCATGCTTGCACGGTGGTATTTCTTGATGAGTGTGGTGTGGGAGTCCATTTAATAGAGAGACTCCGGGCCGATAATCAATCGGTGGTCATAGTCAAAAACGGAACAGAGTTTAACCAACTGAATGAAGAATGCTACGTGGTTAATCCTGGCCATAGTGATGATTATGAGAACCTGATCAAGTCACTGATAGCTCAGCAGAAGCGGCCAGAAAGCATCATTCACATGTGGAACTTGACGAATGTATGTAAGTCTGAATCAAGACTCACAGGCATTAACGAAGCGCAAGCAAACGGGATTTATAGCCTGTTGTTTTTGACTCAAGCTTTAGGAAAGCAGAATCTCAGCGAAATGTTACAGCTTCTGGTGATCTCGAATGGGTTGCAGTCGGTAACTGGAGAAGAAAACCTATCTCCAGAGAAGGCGACGCTGCTGGGAGCTGTCAAAGTTATCCCACAAGAGTATAAACACATCAGTTGTTGTAATATTGATGTGGTGCTTCCTGCTGTGGAGAATGGGCAACAAGCAAAATTAATAGACCAACTTTTAGCAGAGCTAAAACAGCCTGTTGCTGAGCAGTTGATTGCTTACCGAGGTCATAATCGTTGGGTACAGACGTTTGAACCGGTGCGACTGGAAAAATCGGTTGAAGCAACCCCAAGATTAAGGGAAGGGGGCGTTTATCTGATTACAGGGGGACTTGGTGGGATTGGGTTGGTCTTGGCCAAGCATTTAGCTGAGAAGTTTCAAGCGAAATTAGTATTGGTTGGGCGGTCTGCGTTTCCGGCAAGGGAGGAGTGGGATCAGTGGTTGGCAACCCATGGGGAACCCAATGGTATCAGCAGTAAGATTCGGAAAATCCGAGGCCTTGAAGCGTTAGGGGCTGAGGTGCTGGTGCTGAGGGCTGATGTGGTAGAGCCTGAACCCATGCAGGAAGCAGTGGCTCAAGCTCAAAAACAGTTTGGCCCTATCAATGGCGTTATTCATGCTGCGGGTGTTCCGGGGGGCGGCGTCATTCAACGCAAAACGCCTGAAGAAGCTCAAAAGATACTGACTCCGAAAGTGAATGGAACCCTTGTTCTGGATGCCATCTTCCAGCAGGTTGAGTTAGATTTCTTTGTTTTATGTTCTTCAGTGACGTCTATTCTCGGAGGATTTGGCCAGGTAGATTACTGTGGAGCAAATCAGTTTCTGGATGCCTTTGCTCACGACAGAAATTCCCTCAAAAGCGGCCTTACTGTCTCGATCAATTGGGATGCTTGGCAAGAAGTTGGTATGGCGGTAGAGGCGCTCAAGCAGTTGGAGCCAACCTCGAATTTACCCAATCTGGAGCGCAGAGAGGTGACGCACCCGCTGTATGAGGAATGTTGGGTCGAAGGCCAGGACCAGGCGATCTATGTTTCCAAGCTGCAAGTAGATCAGCATTGGGTTCTTGATGAGCACAGACTGCTGGGCCAGGCAACGCTGCCGGGGACGGCCTATC
>JBCCRZ010000486.1:0-5215 GCA_039200855.1 Cyanobacteria bacterium P01_D01_bin.44
ATCTTCGACCTTGAGGGTCGAGATCGGGTCGAGGGCTGAGCAAGGCTCGTCCATCAGGATGACTTCGGGCTCAATTGCGATCGCACGGGCAATGCACAAACGCTGCTGCTGTCCGCCCGACAGCGATAGCCCGCTCTCCTTGAGCTTGTCCTTCACCTCATCCCATAGAGCAGCCCCCCGCAGAGAGCGCTCGACCAGCTCATCCATGTCGCCCTGGTAGCCGTTGATGCGCGCCCCAAAGGCGATGTTGTCATAGATCGACTTGGGAAACGGATTAGGCTTTTGAAACACCTGACCCACCCGACGACGCAGCTCTACCGGATCGACTTTCTTGTCATAAATATCGACGCCATCAAAGGTGATTTGTCCTTCCATCCGCGCTGACGGAATCAAATCATTCATCCGATTAAAGCAGCGCAGAATTGTACTCTTACCGCAGCCGGACGGCCCGATGAAAGCCACAATTTGATTGCGAGGAATCTCCAGGAAGACGTCTTTTACAGCCAGGCTAGAGCCGTAGTAGACCGAGACTTTATTGGCATTGAAAACGAGATCTGTTTTAGTGCGAGTATCTTGCATAGGGCTCACCAAAGATTGCTGGGGGGATTAACGGGCCTGTTGGAAACGATTACGGAGTAAAACAGCGACGGCGTTCATGAGCAACAGCACGATCATCAGCACGATGATGCCCGATGCCGCAATGTTATGAAACTCTGCCTGGGGGCGTCCGACCCAGTTGTAGATCTGGATGGGCATCGCCGTAAACGGGCTCTGCACGCCACTCGGAGTCGAGCGAATGAAGGTGACGGCCCCAATCGCAATCAGCGGTGCTGTCTCCCCGATGGCCCGAGACAGGGCCAAAATGGTCCCGGTTAGGATACCCGGTAGCGCTGAGGGGAGTACGTGGCTCCAAACCACTTGCCAGCGGGTCGCGCCGAGGGCAAAGCCCGCCAGTCGCATACTGTCGGGTACCGCCCGAAGCGCCTCTCGCGTGGCCACAATGATCACGGGCAAAATGAGCAATACCAGGGTCAGGCCCCCAGAGAGCACACTGCGACCCCCGGTGATTGGCTCAAAGATCCGCACAAAAACCGTTAGCCCCAGCAGACCATAAATGATGGAGGGGACCCCCGCCAAGTTACTAATGTTAATTTCGACTAGACGGCTAAACCAATTGTCTGTGGAAAACTCTTCCAGGAAAATGCCCGCCCCCACGCCGACTGGAAAGGCCACTGCCGCTACTACAAACATCAGCCAGAGCGTACCGAACAGGGCGGCTAAGATGCCGGCTCGCTCAGCTTTTCGAGACGGGTAGCTGGAAATAAACCCCCAGTTGAGGGTGGGGATACCATCCATCAAAATGGTGAGTAACAGCCAGGCCAGCACGGCAATGGCAATCACCGTTGCCCCCCAGGCTGCGAACTTAAAAATACTGTCTGACTGGTAACGACCAGACAGGTTTTGCCTAAACTTTGAGGCTTGGGCTACTGGCCCCACGACCGCTCTTGAGTCCTGCACATCCATAACAAAAGACCTTTCGCCTAACTTTTGCCTAAAGAACTTCCTAAAAACATGACTACCCAAGGTGAGTTAGTCATACTTCTCTCGGAACCGCCGCACAAACCAAAACGTGAAAACATTTAGCGACAGCGTTATCAGAAACAACGTTGTCCCCACCGCAAATAGCGTCTTATACTCAATCGTGCCATGGGGCGCATCGCCTGCGGTGATTTGCACAATAAAGGCGGTCATGGTCATCACGGGTACAAAAGGATTAAAGCCCAGGGTGGGGTTTGCCCCCGCTGCCAGGGTCGTAATCATGGTCTCGCCAATCGCCCGCGATATCGCCAAAATCAGTGAAGCCACAATTCCGGACAGGGCGGCGGGTAAAACCACAGAGATAGTCGCCTCTCGTTTGGTCGCACCCAGAGCGTAAGCCCCGTCCCGCAGCCGCTGGGGGACTGAATAAATCGCGTCTTCGCTCAGGGACGCCACCATGGGGGTAATCATGATGCCAAGCACAATGCCTGCACTCAAAGCATTAAACCCCTGCAAGCCTGGGATAAGCTTCTGTAAAAACGGGGTCACCGTCAGCAGTGCAAAATAACCATAGACGACCGTGGGCACCCCTGCCAAAATCTCAAGAATTGGCTTGAGAATTTTCCGAGTCCCTGGCTTCGCATATTCGCTTAAGCAAATCGCTGCCAGCAGCCCCAGCGGCATCGCCACCGAGATTGCAATCGTTGCGACCATGACGGTGGCACTGACCAGCACAAAGATGCCAAACTGCTTACTGGCAAACAGCGGTGTCCACTTGGCGTCGGTCAAAAACTGCCAAAATGGCACCTCTTTAAAGAACTCAAAGGTTTCAAAGATCAGTGTTCCAATAATGCCAATCGTGGTTACGATGGAAATCGCCGCAAAAGAGCCACAAATGATCTTGATGATGTTTTGTATCAGTTTGGCGCGATCGCGACTGGGCTTCCATTCACCAGGCGCAATATCGAAGGGCGTCTCGGCAGTCATCTAAACATCCTCGGAATACAGGAAAACCAGTGTGAACCTTTCAAAATCTCGTTAACTTTTGACTGACCGTTGCCCTCCTGGCTTGTCAAAAACAAGCCTCTCAGAGGGCAACGGCTATCTGCGTGAGCGTCACATGGGAGAGAGCTATCCCCCATCGGCGCTCACGACTTAGAGGTTGGCCTTAGATGTCGGTGGGGTCAGATCCGAGTTTGCCTTCGTCAATCCGCGCCTTAGAACGAGCCAGGGTCTCATCCGGCAGCGTGATATAGCCCGCATCCCTGACTAACTCACCGTTAGCGGGATCGAGCATGTAGTCCACAAATGCCTGCACTTGGGGCTGGGTATCGTAGGCTTCTTTCTTAACGTAGAAGAAGAGGGGGCGGGCCATCGGATTGTAGGACCCATCTGCAATGGCCTCAAACGACGGATCAATGCATTCACCCGCTTCATTTTCAATCGCAACCGACTTCAATGAACCCTGGTTTTCTTCGTAGTAGGCAAAGCCAAAGTAGCCTAAGGCCCCTTCAGACCCCTGAACACCCTGAACGACTACGTTGTCATCTTCACTCGCGGTGTAGTCACCCCGGCTTGCGCCTTCTTCACCATTCACTTCGTCGGTGAAGTAGTCAAACGTCCCAGAGTCAGTACCGGGTCCATAGAGACCTAGCTCCTGATCAGGGAAAGACGGATCAACCTGATTCCAGTTGCTGATGCTCCCCTCCGAATCGGGTGACCACATTGTGTTGAGTTGATCAACCGTTAGACACTGAGCCCATTCGTTGGCGGGGTTGACGACAACGGTAATCCCGTCAAAGGCAACGGGAACTTCGACAAACTCAATGCCAGCTTCTTCACACAGAGCAATCTCTTCTTCCTTGATGGGACGAGATGCGTTGGAGATGTCGGTCTCACCCGCGCAGAATTTCTTGAAGCCACCCCCTGACCCCGAAACACCCACGGTTACATTAGTGTCCGGATTTGTCAGCGAAAACTCCTCGGCCATAGCCTCTGCGATGGGGAAAACGGTGCTAGAACCATCGATCTGAACTTCACCTGACACACCCTCACCACCGGCTGCGACTTCGCCGCCCTCGGTAGCACCCTCATCAACCGCCGTCGTCGTTGTGCCGCCACCGCAGGCAGCTAAGCCTGCCAGCAACGCTACCAATGAAATCGAGTAAGCAACGCGCATATTCTTACGGATTCTAAATATCATAGGACTCAAGTCACTCCCTCACCATGTGCAAAAATCGTGATGCCTGGGAAATACGCCAAAGCGTGCGTATGCAGCTGCATTCTAGCTGGAAAGTAGCGCTCGAAAGTAAAGGCCAGGTTAAGGGAAAAGTTAAAAGCCGCTCAAATCAACACACGTCTTCAAACAGAGAATGTGTTTTAGAAAACTAATTTTTTGTATCCTAAGTAACAATGCACTACGTCATTTACGACGGTTTATGTAATCTTTGTGTCACCCTCGTCAAGTTTCTAGAAGTATTGGACGGCGGGCAGCGGTTTCAATACGTGTCGATGCAGGATGAAGCTGTCCTGGTTTCGCTTCAGGTTACACCTGATGATTGCGAACTGGGCATGATTTTGATCAATGCCAAGCACCCCGAACAGCGGTGGCAGGGGAGCGATGCTGCCGAAGAGATTGGCCGCATTCTTCCCTTTGGGGCGATCTTTGTAGGGGCCTATCAAGCCTTGCCAGGCCTCAAACAAACCGGGGATCGAGCCTACGCATTTGTCCGTGATAATCGATACAGGCTTTTTGGTAAGCGTCAGCAAATATACGGATCAAGTCACCCTGTCTGCAATACGGACCGTTGCGATCGCTATTTCCCTAAGGCCCCGCAAAAATAGCCGCACTCAAATCGCGGCGACTAAGGGAATACTTAAAGCCCCGCTGCACATCGCTGCCGTCGTCTGCGGCCCCGATGTAGCGCACCAAAATCGAGTCAACCTCTAGCACAATATCTGCTTCCCAGGCAGGCCGCTGCACATTCCAGCGGTTGAGCTCTGAGGTGTCTTGTTGGCAACCCTCATCGATGAGCCAGGCCTCGATGTCAGGCAGGGGGTGGTTGTAGAGGGGGGTTTCGGCAGAGGGGAGGGACATGGGGTAGTGGGTAGTGGGTAGTGGGTAGTGGGTAGCGAGAGCCGTAGGGGCCAAGGTCACCTTGTCCAGGGACTTGACATCGCGAAGATCCTAGCGCCGTGGGGCAGGTTCACCAACCCTCATGGCAAAAATGGATAGGGCCTAGCCTCTGTGCCTTTGGGCGCATCCTCAACCTCGGTCAGTTCATCTAAATTTGTCCCATCTAAATTTATCTCAGACGTGACCTCAACAGAGGCTCCCGGCAAAGAGAAGGGCATTGTTGTGATGTTGCCTTTGGTAAATCCCATCAGGACCACCAGGGCTAAGCAGGCTGCAAACGTGACCCCCAAGATAAACAAGGCAAAAATTTCGCCCGCTGAGAGGGGTCGATCGGTTGGGTCGAGATACAGATGTTTTGACGGGTACGACTTCCCCCGTTTGACCGGCTCGTTAAGATCGGTCGGGGCCTGAATCACATGGATGCGTGAATAGCCCAACTGCTGGTCGTAGAGCAGCCGCTTCTCGGGACTGCTGAGGGTGGCATAGGCCTCGTTAAGGGCCTGAAATTTCTCAGTGGCGACTGCATCGGGTAGCTCAGTC
>JBCCRZ010000487.1:0-5192 GCA_039200855.1 Cyanobacteria bacterium P01_D01_bin.44
ATGTGCTGCCGTTGCCGATTGTCTTTTGGCATCTCAAATCAACAAATCATTTGGAATTGAAGCTCGAATAAGGGAACCGGAACTTACGGATTGTTGAGCAGACGAATGCCGGTGGGTTCAAATTGGGTCACCCAAAGTTTCAGATCTGGCTCAGGGAATTGAGTTTTGATGGTTTGGGCAATTTTATCGGCCTCTGCTTGGGTTTTAGCGAGGGTAAAAACAGTCGGCCCTGAGCCTGACATCAGGGTGCCAAGGCCCCCGAGACTGGCCATCGTCTTCCTCAGTTGGGCCACGGTCGGGTGGGCTGGGAGCACGACTTTTTCTAGATCGTTGTAGAGATGTTGACCAATGGCTGAGGTATTTTGGGCAGGGATCGCACTCACCATCGGCCCAGAATGTACCCGCTGCTGCCGCTCAGACAGCGTGGCTGCATCGGTGACCTGGATATAGGTGTTGCCGAACTGCTGGCGATAGGTTTTATAGGCCCAGGGGGTGGATACCGTCAGGCTTTCATACTTGGCGAGCACTGCATAAAGCCGGTTTTCGTTGGCGATGGGGTCGAGTAGCTCACCCCGCCCGGTTGCGATCGCGCTGCCCCCCAAAATACAAAAGGGCACATCTGAGCCCAGTTTGGCCCCTAGCTGCATCAACTCGATTTGGGTGAGCCCCAAATTCCACAACAAATCTAGCCCGACCAGGGTGGCCGCTGCATTGGTAGACCCCCCCGCCAGCCCGGCCCCGACTGGAATCTGCTTCTCAATGGTGATCTCGACACCGCCCTGGTGGTTGATTTTTTCAGGAAAGGTTTCAGCGAGCAGCGCCGCCGCTCGAAAGGCCAGATTTGTCTCATCCGTCGGCACCTGGGGATGGCCGCAGCGGATCTGAATGGTCGGCATTCTCAACCCTCGCAGGGTGACCCGGTCGGCTAAATTGACGCTTTGCATCACCATCACTAGCTCATGAAAGCCATCGGGGCGATTGCCAATGATTTCAAGGTAGAGGTTGATTTTGGCCGCAGCGAGGAGGGAGTAGGTTTTCATTTAGGAGGTGGGAGGTGGGGAGGTGGGGGAGATAGGGAAGTTAGAACAGAGCCAAAATCTATCCTCCCCCATCCTCCTTACCTTCCCTATCTTTTCTAGGATTCGTTTTAGGATTCGGTTAATGTATCGGCTAGTCGATTACTCAGTGTCACCCAACTCGGCACGCTCAAATCCTCGGCCCGAGCCTGGGGATTAAGGGCCATGTCTTCGAGCAGGGCATTGAGCTGGTCACGGTCGATCAAGCCTTTGAGGTTATTGCGCAGCATTTTGCGCTTTTGAGAAAAACCCACTTTGACTAGCTGGTCCAGCAGTTTAGGATTTTGAGCCTGCATCGGAAATGGGCGAGGGTGAAGGCGAATAACGGAAGATTCGACCTTGGGGGGGGGGCTTAAAGGCTTTGGGGGGGACCGGGCAAATCAGCTCGCACTCAGCCAGGTACTGCACTCGCACAGACAGAGCACCGAAGGTTTTGGTGCCGGGGGGGGCATAGAGGCGGTCGGCAACTTCTTTTTGTAAGAGCAGCACAATGCTGTCAAAGGGGCGCGGGTTGGGCTGGCGAATTCTGCCGAGCAGTTTTTCGAGGAGGGGGCCGGTGATGTAATAGGGAATGTTGGCGACGACTTTATTGGGGTGTTGAAAATCGGGCTGGTTGAGCAGTGCCTGCTCTAAATCGAGATCTAGAATGTCGCCCTGGATTAGATGAAAGTGCTCGGTTTCCTCAAACTGGATAGTCAGAGTGCGGCAAAGGTCCCGATCAATTTCGACCGCAGTGACGGCGTCAGATAGCGAGACTAACCGTTTGGTCAGGGTGCCCTGACCAGGGCCAATTTCCAGGATGCGATCGCAGTTCTCAATCGTGGCTGCATCAATAATCTGCTGCAAGATTTTTTCATCCCGTAGCCAGTGTTGCCCAAACCGTTTGCGAGGTCGGCCCATTACCCTATCGTCCGTGACGATAAATGGAACGGATTAAAGTCTGTATGGGTATCGTAGTAATCTTCGTGCTCTTGCTGTTTGAGCCAACCTGTCACCCAGTAGGTAATCGGGGTGAACACAATCTCGACGCCGCATTTGAAAATATAGTTTGACACCACCAGGGTCACCATCAGCCCCGTCGGAAATAGCCCCCAAAACGCAACCAAGATAAAGATGGCTGTATCGAGCACCTGCCCCACCAGGGTCGAGCTAATGGTCCGCATCCACAGCCGTCGCCCTCGGGTAAAAACCTTGAGTTTTGCCAGGATATATGAGTTAGAAAAATTCCCGGCAAAGTAGGCAATCAAACTGGCAAAGACAATGCGCGGTGTCAGCCCCAAAATGGTGTCATAAGCGTCCTGGTTGGGCCAATCAGAGGCCGCAGGCAGTGCCCCGACCACCATAAACGTAACCGCCATCAGCATCGCCGCGGCAAACCCCACCCAAATCACCTTACGGGCTCGGCCATAGCCGTAGACCTCGGTGAGAATGTCGCCAAAAATGTAGCTGAGCGGAAACAGCAGTGTGCCCCCGTCAAAGGTCAAAAAGCCAAAATCCACGATCTTGGTGGAGGCCACATTAGAAATCAGCAGCACCGTCACAAACAGCGCCATGATGGTGTCGAAATGCTTAAACGCACGCATAGAAGTCTGTCAAAAGATGTCCAGTCACTCATTCTACATGGGACGGACCCCAGGGATAGCCTCCGCAATAACCGATTACCTGCCCATTACCCTCTACTCACCACCGTTCGGCTGAGCGCTCACGTCGAAGCCCACTACCCATCTCCCCCCTCCAAACCCATATCCCAAAAAGCCGCCTCAATCTTATGACCGTCTAGATCACGAACAAAGCAGCCATAATACGGTTCACCATAGTCTGGTCGAGGCCCTGGTTCACCCTCACCAGTGCCCCCTGCGGCGACGGCAGCGTCATAAAAAGCGTGAACGGCTTCTTTAGACGGGGCAATAAGCCCCACATGGGTGCCGTTGCCAACCGAGGCCGTTTTATTGTCAAACGGGGTTTGAATCCAAAATTCGGGGAACTGCTTGCCGTAAGCAACCGCATCTGGAAAGTTTTCTTTTTTTTGGATACTTAATGTAGGTAGAACGGCATCGTAGAAGGCAACGGCTTTCCCAAAATCGTTGGTACCCAGTGACACGTGGGAAAGAATGCTCGGGATATCTTCCATAAATCCTCCTAGGACAATCTAACCAGATAGTACAAGATAACTATAGGGGAGACCTTAAACAGTGCAAAAATCATTTGGTCGATTTCTAAATTTCTTTAGTTAGATAGAGCTTGTTTGGCTTTCTTCGTCAGAATATGAATGTATAGCAGACTTCAAATAGGAAA
Organism: Cyanobacteria bacterium P01_D01_bin.44; assembly: GCA_039200855.1. GTDB lineage: Bacteria > Cyanobacteriota > Cyanobacteriia > Phormidesmidales > Phormidesmidaceae > SIO4C1. The sequence goes on from JBCCRZ010000487.1 coordinate 3,372, forward strand.
CCGCCATGAGCGAGCCTTTAAAGACCGCCCGCGATGAAACTGCAATCAGCACTAGCCCCCTGCGCTGTTTTACGGGGTCGCTGATTGCAGGCAGCTTATCAATGCTGATGTATCGGATGACAGTGGCGATCGCAACCGCCTTTGCCCATAAACCCGTCACCTCTGATAATTCCACCGTGATTGCTATCTCTAGCGCGGTACGAACGCTGGTTGTTGGCATTGTCGCTCTGGGAACGGGTGTCTTTGGCATTGCCGCGGTAGGGTTGCTATTACTCGGTATCCAGGTAATGTTTGCCAAACTGCGGGGGGAGGGGGTTAGCTCTTAGGGGTGGCTCCAGTTTAGGGCTGCGGTGAGGGGAGATTGGGAGGATGGGGGAGATTGGGAGGACGGAGGAGTCTTTTCTTCCCCACCTTCCTCACCTTCCCCATCTCTCCTCTAGAGTCGATGGGTTAGTTGCCGAGTAATGGCGAATTGTAAGAGTCGATTGGGATGGCTAGAGCCTTTCAGTACCGGCCCACGTAGGTATTTGTTTAGGAGCAATCGACCGAGGCCCTTGACTCGGCCATAGCCTCGCTGTTGGAGCCATTGGCGGCGGTTGACCTGATTCCCTGCCATAGCGTAGGGCGGCGCAAAGGCGAGGGGGCCGTACAACACGTCGGCGCGGTGGGTGGTGCTGAGATTATTTTGCTGGTGTTCTGGGTTAGGGATGCCACCGTGTTCGCCGTAGTTGCGCCAGGGGACGTAGTTATGAAGGTTGCGATCGCGCAAATAATATTCAATACCCGAATCCCACGGGGTATAGGCTTCTGGTCCTGGGTCGGCTTTCACCGAGTCTGCTAGCTCAATTAACAGCTGCGCACTTTGGGCTGTCACCACATAGGCCACCATCGCAGTAGAATAACCCTGGGCATGGCCGCCCTCGGTAATGGTGTAAATTTGTGGCGCACAGGTATAGAGCCAGGCAATGCCTAAGTCTGGGTCAGCGGGGTCAAAAGGCGGCGGCAGTTGGCCCAGGTTTCTCACTGGCACAAAGTCGGCTTCAACCACCAGGGTGGGCTGTTCCGATGGCAGGGCCCGCTCCCAAGCTTGTTGGTGATTGAGCAGGCACAGATAGCTACGCGAATAACGCTCATAGCCAGGTTGATGTACCTGTCTGAGTACCTCACAGCGACAGCCCGCCTGGGTGAGGCTGGCTACTAGCTGAGTCGTGTCTTCTTGATAGGCCAGGATGAAGGTGGGACCAATGACCTGAGAAAGGGGCTGTGAAGCAGAGACAGACGACATTGGGGATTTTAGATTTTAGATTTTGGATTTTGGAGGAAGTCCAGGTTTGAGAAATAGGATGCCCTGATCGCTCCAGGAAGTTGCGGCTAGCTTTGTTCAATTCTATATTCGGAAAATCATTGCGCCCTTAGACAGACCTTGTTCTTCCTCACCGCGTCCCCGCGTCCCCCGCTCTCCGCGTCGTTCTTCCCCATCTCCCTCATCTTCCTTATCCTCCCGTTCGGCTGAGCGCTCACGTTGAAGCCGACCTCCCCTACCCATTCAGTTGCGATCGCGTCAAAATAACCCCTGTAACACTAGCGAGACCTCACAGCATGACCATCGGCGTTTGGATACTGGGCGATCAGCTCTGGCAGGGGCAGGCAGCCTTGGCTAGCTGTGATCCAAAAAATACCGCTGTGATTTTGATCGAATCACGCCGTCACGTCCAAGCGCGCCCTTATCACAAACAAAAGCTGGTGCTGGTATGGTCAGCGATGCGGCATTTTGCAGACGACCTCAAAGCGGCGGGTTGGTCGGTGACCTATAAACAGGCC
>JBCCRZ010000488.1:0-5172 GCA_039200855.1 Cyanobacteria bacterium P01_D01_bin.44
GGCCAGGTTTTCGAGGTCAATGGTCTTACCGTGGGTTTGTTCAACATAGTCCACCGCCTTTTGGATCATGGTGAGGTTGCGTAGACCCAAAAAGTCCATCTTCAGGAGGCCCACCGCTTCCACATCTTCCATGTAGTACTGGGTGATGACTGCGCCGTCGTTGTTACGCTGTAACGGCACCAGCTCATCCAGCGGCCTGGCTGAGATCACGACTCCGGCTGCGTGCATACCAAAGGTTTTGTTGGTACCCTCGATCGTAATTGCCATGTCGATCCAACGGCGGTAGGTGACCGCAGTACCGGGGACGAGACCGCTGTCGTACTTTGTCTTAAAGTCAGGCTCAGGCGTGTCATCGGAGATCATCACCTTGAGCTTGGTGGGTTTGCCCCGCGATACCGGAATCAGCTTTGCCATTTTGTCAGACTCGGCATAGGGAATATCCAACACCCTTGCCACATCTTTGAGCACCGCCTTAGAGGTCATGCGGTTAAAGGTAATGATCTGGGCGACGTGGTCTTTGCCGTACTTTTCGGTGACGTACTCAATAACTTTCTCGCGTTTCTCAATGCAAAAGTCGGTGTCTACGTCAGGCATCGACTTTCGTTCTGGATTGAGAAATCGCTCAAACAGCAGTCCGTGATGCACCGGGTCGATGTTGGTGATGCCCATGGCATAGGCCACCAGCGACCCTGCCGCTGAGCCACGACCTGGCCCGACGGGGATATTGTTGTCGCGGGCAAATTTGATGTAGTCCCACACCACCAAAAAGTAGGTGGCAAACCCCATCTGGTGCATCATCTGGATTTCGTACTCCAGTCGGTCTTGGTAGACCTGCTCAATGGCGTCGTAATCCGCGACTTTGAGCCGCTCGACCAGTCCATCACGGGCAACCTGGGCCATGTAGCTCTCACCCGTATGGCCCTCGGGTACTGGGAAATTTGGGATTTGAGGATTGCCTAGGACGTCGTAGTCTTCTACTTTGTCGGCGACCTCGACCGTCGTGGCGACGGCTTTATCGATGATCTCCTGGGACAGGTGATCCCGAAAAAGACGACGCATCTCGTCTGCTGATTTAAGATATTCGGTGCCACTGTAGCGCAGCCGTTTGTCCTCGGTGACCAGCTTGCCAGTTTGGATACACAGCAGCGCGTCGTGGGCTTCGACATCGAGACAAGAGATAAAGTGAGAATCGTTGGTCGCAATAATCTTGATGTCGAGTTCCTGGGCAATGCGAACAATCTCGACGTTGACAATTCGGTCTTCCTGAGAGCCATGGTCCTGGATTTCGAGGTAATAGTCGTCACCAAATAGGGCTTTGTACCACTGGGCAACGCGGCGGGCGACATCGGGCCGGTTTTGCATGATTGCTTGGGGCACTTCCCCCCCGAGGCAAGCGCTGGTGACAATCAGCCCTTCGTGATATTGCTCTAGCAGATCTTTATTGATACAGGGGCGTGAAAAGATGCCGCGCCCCTGCATGCCGTCGAGGTGGGAAATGGTGGTGAGCTTGACCAGATTTTTGTAGCCCTGGGTGTTTTTTGCCAGGATCACCTGATGGTAGCGGGGACGGCGTTTTTGTTCGGTGATGTCGCCATTGATGACGTACATCTCGTTGCCGATGATCGGCTTGATATTTTTGCCCTTGCAGACTTTTAGCAGCTCGACCGCCCCGTACATGACGCCGTGGTCAGTGAGTGCGATCGCAGGCATATCCAGCGCCAGGGCCTGATCGATCAGCGCCGGGAGCTGACTAGCGCCATCGAGCAGACTGTAATCGCTATGGATGTGGAGACCGACAAAGGACATGGGGCACGCCGCTGAATATAGTACAAAAATACTCTTTGAAAGGCGTTTTTTCAACTAAAGTTCCCAGGGCGAACATGGCCGCTGTGCGCGGGGCTTATAACGCTAAGGGACGCTATCCATAGAGCTAGGCTATACAGTAACGGATTTGTGCCGCTACATCTAGCATTCTGCGTAAAGATTTTGGCATTGCGGCGGATCTTAAGCGAGCTTCAACGAACCCAAGGGTTTGCGGTGGGCAAATCTATGGTCTATATGATCGGCATTGATTTTTTTTGTAGATGATGTCATCAATCCGTCTAGAATCGCTGGAATCCATTTATTTGGCGTGATCCCTCCAACTAAACTACCCAGTTTAATTTGACGTACAAAATTCTTAAAGTTCGATAACCTAGAAATTAAGCATCCTATAGACCTCACTGGTATCGTTTGATACTTTTTCCCATGTCACTCCAGCCTACTTCCCCCATTAGCGGTCATGCCGTAGACGACTCGGTCGATATCATTGGGGCGACCCCGATCGCAGCATCCTCCCAGGGCCGTAAGAGCAACCTGTGGCTGATGCTAGCCGCTTTTCTCGTTGTCTTAGGCGGCGGGTTTGCCCTCTGGCGGGTACTGGGCTCGCGTGGGGGGTCGCCCCAGGGGATGCCCATGTCTCAGGCGGTGCCCGTCACCTTGGAGAGACTCCAAAATGGCCTTCATACGGACAGCGTGTCTTATGTGGGCACGCTCGACTCCCAATCGGGGGTTTTGCTACAGCCCGAGGCCGATGGGCGAATAACCCGTTTGTACGTATCTTCGGGGGAGCGAGTGGCGGCAGGTGACCCGATTATGGAGCTTAGCGCCGACCGGTCCCAGGCTGAGTTAAATGCCTCCCTGGCCAGCGTCAGTGCTGCTCGCTCGGCACGGGATAACGCGCGAGCCCAGTTGCGATCGCTAGAGGCCCAGCGGATTAGCGCCGAAGCCGATGTCAACCTGCAAAACATTGAGTATGACCGCACCCAGCGCCTGGTCGCAGAAGGTGCCCTGTCCCAGCAAAGCCTGGATGAGATTGAGCGCGATCGTGATGCCGCCCTGGCGTCGCTCAGTGCCGCCGTCGAAGAAATTGAAGCGGCCCAGGCTAGCTTGGCTCAAGCCGATGCCTTCTTTACCCAGTCAGAAGCCACCGCCGCTGCGACGCGAGAAGACCTATTGGATAAAACCGTGACCGCCCCTATTGCTGGCATTGTGGGCGATATCCCCGTCAAACTGGGAGACTATGTGCAAGTGGGTAGCACGCTTACGACGATTACCCAAAATGAAGATCTAGAGATAGAGGTCTCTGTGCCTGCGGAGCAAGCGGGGCGGCTGCAGCCAGGGATGCTGGTCGAGCTGTTGGCGTTTGGTAGCAATGAGCCCCTGGCCGATGGATCACTGACCTTTGTGTCGCCCCAAACCGATGTCAACACCCAAACTGTGCTGGCTAAAGCCCAGTTTTCTAATGTGGCAGGGCGCTTGCAAGATAATCAGCGCGTTGACGTGCGCATTGTGTTTGATGAGCGTCCGGGGCTGCTGGTGCCTGCCACGGCGATTACTCGGTTGGGGGGGCAAGCCTTTGTCTATGTGGCTGCTGATCCAGAGCCGTCTGAGCAAGCAGAGTCTGAGTCCACCAGCGCTATCCCGCCCGCCCAGGCGGCGAGTCAATCAGAACCCCAGCAGATTGCGAAACTCCGCCCAGTCACCCTGGGCTCCATGCAAGGTAACGACATTCAAGTATTAGACGGGCTCTCACCGGGGGAAACTATCGTCACTTCGGGTCTTTTAAATTTGCAAGACGGGACGCCGATTATGCCGCAGTCAGAGGCCCCCGCTGACGGCCCAGGGGCACCTCAGCCCTCGACAGAATAATCATCACAATCATCCAAAAGCTCAAAACTGCCACCCACACCATGGCAGCGTCGTCTTTGATCAACCGCATCTCTTATGGTCAACTATTTCATTAAACGGCCTGTTTTTGCGACCGTTTGCGCCATCATCATTTTGTTGATTGGAGCCGTTAGCATTCCCACGCTGCCGATTGCCCAATATCCTGACATTAGCCCCAACCAGGTTGAGGTCACCGCTAATTACATTGGGGCCGATGCCGAAACCGTTGAGAAAGCGGTCACCACCGTTTTGGAGCGAGAGATTAACGGGGTGGAGGGCATGCGCTACATGACCTCCAACAGTAGTAACAACGGTATTGGTAGCATTACAGTGACCTTTGACGCTGGGCGCGACAAAGATATTGCTGCAGTGGATGTGCAAAACCGGGTGTCTCTCGCCGAGCCTCAGCTGCCCGAGGAGGTGCGACAGACCGGGGTCACGGTTTCTAAGCAAAACAGCAATATCTTGCTGGCGATGAGTCTCTTCTCAGAAGATGGCACCTTCGACAATGTATTTTTGAGCAACTATGCCGATCTGTACATTGTTGATGCACTCAGACGTGTCCCTGGCGTGGGCAATGTGCTCATCTTTGGTGAGCGCACCTATGCCATGCGTCTATGGCTAGACCCGCAACGATTGGCTAGCCGTAGTCTCACCGCTGATGATGTGGCCGATGCCCTGCGCGAGCAAAACATTCAAGTGGGGGCCGGGCAAATTGGTCAGCCGCCGTCACCCACTGACCAAACCTTTCAAATCGACCTGCGAGCGGTCAGCCGTTTACAAGATGTCCCCGAGTTTGAAAATCTAGTGATTCAAACGGGGGAGGACGGTCAGCTGATTCGGCTCAAAGATGTGGGTCGGGCAGAACTTGGGGCCGAAAGCTACAGCACCTTTCTGCGATTTCGCGGCAATGAGTCGGTGGGGTTAGGGATTTTCCAACTGCCGGGGAGTAATGCGCTGCAGGTGGCCCAGGGCGTCAAAGAGGCGATGGCGGAGATGTCCCAGGAGTTTCCGTCGGGGATGGAATATGGCATCGGTTTTGATACCACCGAGTTTGTGGAGCAGTCCCTGGTGCGGGTGGTGTGGACGCTGATCCAGGCGGTGGGTCTGGTCGTGTTGGTGATCTATATTTTCTTGCAAGACTGGCGCACGACGATTATTCCCGCCATTACGATTCCGGTGGCGCTGATCGGGACCTTTGCGATTGTCAAGATTTTTGGCTTCTCGATTAATAGCTTGACTTTGTTTGGTCTGACCCTGGCCACGGGGATGGTGGTAGACGATGCCATTGTGGTGGTCGAGGATATCTCTGCGAAGATTCAGTATCGCGAACTGCCGCCCAAGCAGGCGGCGATTCAGGCGATGCGAGAGCTGACGGGGGCGGTGATTGCCACGTCGCTGGTGCTGATGGCGGTGTTTATCCCGGTGGCGTTTTTCCCAGGGACCACGGGGGCGCTTTATCGA
>JBCCRZ010000489.1:0-5167 GCA_039200855.1 Cyanobacteria bacterium P01_D01_bin.44
CCCATTCCCATTACCCACTACTGAACTTGCGCATTAATCACCGACGCATCATTCGGCCCCAGTGTCAGGGACAGCGATAGCTGATCAGGATACGCTTTGACCGCCTGGCGGTAGACCTGATAGTTGGTGGGCAGGTTAACCGACTCTCCTGCTTTATCAAAGGCGATGGCATAGTCTACGGATTTGATCAGCTCGGGTTGGCCTGCCCGCTCGTCTTTGGCCGCCCGACTTTCGAGATCATCGACGGTGGGTTTAGGGGGGAGTGCTGGCCACCACAGCCCTTTGTCGTCAGGGCCAGTGACCGCTTCGCCGGGGCGGGTGCCGTTGTGGTTAACCAGAGAAACGCTCTCAAATTGCTCAAGCCGCGTATCGTTGGGCCGATCGGGAGAAGGCCCAGCGGGGGTGTAGGCCACCTGCCAGGTATAGGTGACGGTGGCGGTGGCGTCGTATTGATCAGTGCCCGCCTGGTTAACCGTGACTTGATTGCAAGCCGAGGCCACTAACAGGGTTGCGATCGCCCCCACCTGTCCAAATTTGCGTTGCAGCCCTACCATGCACTGGCCTCCTTAACTTTGCAAAATCAGCACTTTACCCGATCAGCACTTTACCTAATCAGCACTTCACCCGATCAGGTCAGTGCTGTCAATATTTAGACATCATCCAGGATTCAGAATTTTAGACATCATACCGCCGAGGTTGATGCCGATCTCACTATCGCTTGTGGGGTAGACGATCAGTAAGCCCCCCAAGGACGATAACTCTGGAATCTTCACATTTTCTTCAGATTGTTCCTGTATAAATGAATGTGAAGTACGAGGTCTGTTGTGCACGCTGCTTTTCAGCGATTGGCAACCTCCCTGTCAGTCAGCGCCCCCAGCAGCCAGGAGAGTCATGATGAAAGCGACTTACTGTTTTATGAATGCCACGTTGGCCTCGCGGGTGATCGATCACTTGCTGACCCAATTCAGTGGTTTTACCCACGCCGTCACTGTTATCTATTTAATCGACCGTTGGATTTTGGCCATTAATCTAAAAAGTGGTTTAGATCCCCAGCTGACAGGGAACTTAAAAGCATTTTTAAACGAGAATGGTATCGCCTATCAACCCTCGAAGGCGATTAGAACTGCCCTGAGGGATCTAGACCAGGGGTGTTCTCCCACCGAGGTGATGAATCGTCGCCAGGTCGTAATCGTCTCCCACGGAGTGCCCAATATTGTCGAGCTAGAAGCCTTTCGGCAAAGGTTTATCGAGGGTCTGGGCTACTGTCCCCAAAGTTTGGTTTAGCACCTATTGCCAGCTCACCCATCGCAAATTCAATCGCAGCCGCGGCATGAATTGAGGTCGTGTCAAACACCGAAACCGCCACATCCTCCTGCTGGATAAGCAAGCCAATTTCTGTGCAACCGAGAATAATCCCCTCGGCTCCCTGGTGGAGCAGCTGCTCAATCACTGAGCGATACTGCTGCTTAGACTCGTCCCGAATGATGCCCTGGCAGAGTTCGTCATAGATAATATCGTGTACCTGCGTTCGCTCAGGCTCCTTAGGAATCAGCACGTCTAGGCCATATTTCTCTGTGAGACGCCCTTTATAAAAAGGCTGCTCCATCGTATAGCGCGTCCCCAGTAGGCCCACTCGACTGAGCCCAGCCCGCTGCACCGCCACCGCCGTCGCATCGGCAATGTGCAATAGCGGAATCCCGACAGCGGTCTGTACGGCATCGGCCATTTTATGCATGGTATTGGTGCAAATTAGTAGGCACTCAGCCCCACCTGCGGCCAATCTTTGGGCCGCCTTTACCATGCGAGCGGTGGCTGTTGTCCAATCTTCCACGGCTTGCAGCGCCTCAATCTCCGCAAAGTCAAAGGACCACAGCAGCAGCTCCGCCGAATGCAGCCCCCCCAGCTGCTGCCTCGCCAGTTTGTTTAAAAGTTGGTAGTACGTCGCAGTTGACTCCCAACTCATGCCGCCAATCAAACCAATGGTTTTCATAATGCACCCTTGATAAAGCTAGGTCCTATAAAGCTAGGCCATCCGTCGGATTTCTAACGGTTCAAGCAGCTTTCAAAGCGTAATGGGAACCTTAGCATAGTAAAATCGAAAAGATTTGTTAAGTCCTCTCATGTCATCAGGGGGCTGTGGGCACGCCTGCCCTAAGGCAGATCAATTTTGCACGTGAGCGTAATGTCTGGTTGTCAGCGCTTTTGTGACGCTGGCAATTTTTGCTGTGCGCTTTTGTCTAACCCTTACCTAGAGACTCCAATAAATTTATGACTGCAACGATAAACAGGCCCAATCCCCAGGCTAACGCTGACGGGTTAGCATCACTCCAGCTCAAAGATGTGATCAAAACGCTACCCCCAGAATGTTTTCAGAAAGATCGGCGTAAAGCCTGGCAGTCGATTGTGTTGAGCGTCATTGCAGTGATATTGGGCTATGCTGCGATCGCACTGTCCCCCTGGTTTTTGCTCCCGGTAACCTGGTTTTTGACTGGCACCGCCCTCACCGGCTTTTTTGTGATTGCCCATGATTGCGGCCATCGTTCTTTTGCTAAACGTCGCTGGGTCAACGATTGGGTCGGCCACATTTTTATGCTGCCCCTGATTTATCCGTTCCACTGCTGGCGGTTGCTGCACGACTATCACCACATCCACACCAACAAGCAAGGGGTCGATAACGCCTGGCATCCGTGGTACCCAGAAGACTACAAAGCGGCCAGTGGGTTTATCCAGGGAGGCTATCGAGCCCTGCGCGGTCGCCTGTGGTGGATTGCCTCGATCGTCCACTGGGCTGGGATGCATTTTAACCTCAACAACTTTTCAGCCCGCAATCGCGGCAAGGCCAAAGTCTCTATTGCCGCCGTGGTGATTTTTGCCGCGATCTTTTTCCCCACGTTAATTGCCACTACTGGGCTGTGGGGCTTTGTCAAATTTTGGCTAATGCCCTGGCTGGGTTACCACTTCTGGATGAGCACCTTTACCCTGGTACACCACACCGCCCCCGACATCCAGTTTCGCCCCATCGAAACCTGGAGCGCCGCAGAGGCTCAACTGGCCGGGACCGTGCATTGCAGCTACCCCCGCTGGGTTGAAGTGCTTTGCCACGATATCAATGTGCATGTGCCCCACCATATTTCAGTGGCAATCCCGTCCTACAATCTGCGCATAGCCCACAAAAGCCTCAAGCAATCCTGGGGCCCCCATGTTCAAGAGCGTCGCTTCTCCTGGCGGTTGATGAAAGAGATTGTGGATCATTGCCATATCTATCATCCTGAGGAGGCGTATGTGCCGTTTAAAGCGGTGAAGTAGGTAGAGGGTAGAGGGTAGAGGGTAGAGGGTAGAGGGTAGAGGGTAGAGGGTAAAGAGTTTTACACTACTCACTACCCACCACCCACTACCCACCACCCTCTAAATGCTCCCCTCCGATCTCCTCATCCACCGTCCCCAAGGGGACTCCCTGGTGCCCAAGCATTTGCCCCAGAGCAAGCATTGGCTTGCGATCGCAGCTAACCTGATCGCCCTCTTTCAAGACTGCGTCGGTGAAACCCAGGGATATCTCAACCAGCGACTACAAGAAATCGAGGGCGAAGCTACTGACTATCGCATCAAGCGGGGCCTGGCCCACATACTGCGAGGGTTGAGCACCTTTGAAATTGTCAGCCCGCTAGAGCCCCCGGTGTTGAGGCAGCGCGTTTTTGAGCTAGCTTCTACGGGGGCTCATAGTCCAGCGGCTGCCAAAACCTACCTCGCTACCCTGGCACAGCAGCTCACCCAAGAACTCGATCGCCCCGTAGAGTCGCATCATATCCAGCAGGGACTGTATGCCGACCTACAAGAAAACCGAATTTTGACCCATTTTGAGACCCTCGACCCCGAGGCCTTGCTCCATCGCTACAACCTGTCCCAGGTACAGGGAATTTTTTACCGCGCCAGCCACGTGGTGCTGAATGTGCATCGCAACGACCCCGGCGAATACAAGCTGATGTTTCGCTATCTCAAGCTATTTCGGCTGATGACCTACATCGAGGGCGAAGCCAACCAGGGGTTTACCGTCACCATTGATGGCCCCGCCAGTCTGTTTAAACCCAGTACCCGCTACGGGCTTGATATTGCCAAGCTCGTCCCGGCCATTTTACATGTCACCCGCTGGCACCTCACCGCCACCCTCCAGTGGAAAGATACCTATCGTGAGCAAACCCTCGAAAAGCAATTTACCCTGGCCAATACCTGCGACCTGGTCAGCCACTACCCCCCCGGCAAACCTTACGACAGTATGCTGGAAGCCGCCTTTGCCGAACGCTGGCGCAAACTCAAAACCGACTGGCAGCTAGAGCGTGAGGTAGATCTGATCCCCATCCCTGGCAGCGTCATGATTCCTGATTTTCGCCTGGTGCACCCCGACGGGCGCGTCTACTTACTAGAAATCGTAGGCTATTGGCGACCTGAGTACCTGCGCAAAAAGTTTTCCCAGGTGCGACAGTCCGGCTGCGATCATCTGATTTTGGCTATTTCTGAACGGCTTAATTTAGCAAAAGCGGGTGTCAACATAGACAAGGTGCCTGCCCAGGTGGTTTGGTTCAAAGATAAGCTTCAGCCCAAGTCGGTGCTCGCTGTGTTAGAAGAGGACCCAGCTGCGTAAATCTGATCCGTAAATCTGAGCTATTCTGAGCTATGTAGATTCCGGGGTAAACCCTGGTACTAAACCGCGTCCACATCCAGACCTGTAGTTTGCTCTATAGGGAAAACTCAAGGTTTCAAACTGGATGTGGTTTAACGCATGATACAGCAGCAAGTCGGGTATCCTCAGAGAGTATCGCCATCTAGCTTTCCTGTTATCTGTTTGCCCTATGACCACTGTTTTGATTGTGGATGATAGCTCAGTCCTGCGGGAGATGATCTCAGGCCTCCTGCTCAAAGCCGGTATGACTGTGCTAGAAGCTAAAGACGGTATGGAAGCCAAAGAAAAAGTGCTGGCCAGCCCTCCTGATTTGGTCGTACTAGACATTGTCATGCCCAATATGAATGGCTATGAACTCTGTCGTTGGATCAAAAACAATCCTGGTTCTGAGACAGTCCCGGTCGTGATTTGCTCCTCTAAAAACGAAGAATTTGATCGCTATTGGGGCATGAAGCAAGGGGCTGATGCCTATATTGCCAAGCCCTTTCGGCC
>JBCCRZ010000490.1:0-5159 GCA_039200855.1 Cyanobacteria bacterium P01_D01_bin.44
CAACTGTCTAGCCCCCGTTGTCAAAGTTATCCATGAAGGGTTGGGTATTCGCCACGGTGTGATCACCACGATTCACGACATTACCAATACGCAAACCATCGTGGATGCCCCCCACAAAGATTTGCGGCGGGCCAGGGCCAATAGTTTGTCGCTGGTGCCGACGACGACGGGCTCAGCCACGGCGATTGGCATGATTTACCCAGAGCTGAACGGTAAGCTCAATGGTCTGGCGGTGCGGATACCCCTGTTGAATGCATCGCTGACGGACTGTGTGTTTGAGGTTGAGCAGCCAACCACGGTTGAGAGGGTCAATGACCTGTTTAAAGCGGCGGCGTCAGGACCCTTGAGGGGAATTTTAGGCTACGAGGAACGGCCTTTGGTGTCGATCGATTACAAAGACGATCCAAGATCTTCGATTATTGATGCGCTGTCTACGATGGTGGTTGATGGTACGCAGGTCAAGGTGCTGGCCTGGTACGACAATGAATGGGGCTATTCTAGCCGGATGGCGGAGCTGGCTCGCAAGGTGGCTTTGAGCCTGGGGTGAAGAGAGCCTGCGGAAAGGGTAGCAACTTGCCTGTAGCAAAGGCTAAGCGCCTGAACATTTTCCAACTCTTATGAAACTTAATAAAATTGGCCTGTTGCTGAGCATTCTGGGACTTCTGGTTTTAGGGGGCTCAGTTGCCCTTAATTTTTTTATGTACGGGCAGGTCAAAAAATACTATGTCGAACTCAATCAAACTCGCCTCGATCCGCTAGGGCTGAAGTATTTTAGCGATACCCCTGAGCTGACCCCAACAACAACAACCCGGGTAGTCTTTTTCGGAGACTCCAGGGCGGCGGGATGGCCGTCCCCCAATGCGGGTGGGTACGCGTTTATTAACCGGGGTATCAGCTCCCAGACAACGGCACAGACGCTACAGCGGTTTGATACCCATGTGGGGGGTTTGCAGCCTGATATTGTGATGATTCAAGTGGGGGTTAATGACCTTAAGACGATTCCGCTCTTTCCAGGACGGCGAGAGGCGATCATGGCGGAGACTCGCAGCAACCTTGATCAGATGATCGAAGCCTCAAAAGATTTGGGAGCGACCGTAATTGTGAGCACGATCTTGCCGGTGGGGGAAGTGCCGCTGGCCCGCAGACCTGTTTGGTCAGACGATGTTGCGATCGCAGTTGATGAAATCAATGAGTATATTGCCACCCTGGCTGATGAAACTGTAATTGTGTTTGACGGGTTTGCCATCCTGGCCGATGACCAAGGGATGATGCAGATAGCCCATCGCAAAGATGAGTTGCACTTTAATGATCAAGGCTATCAGCTGCTGAACCAGGCTTTTGTAAAACTACTTGAGAATCTAGAAAGCTAGATACCCTATGAGACGGAGAATACTTAGCCCTGATGAGGCTGTTGTCTGTAGAATTGTTCCAGGCCTCGTTGCACAGGGAGCAACCACTCCGCCTGTCTGGACTGGTTCCAACCGACGACGAATGCTCAGATGACCAGAGTGAGAAAATCGATGTTTCTGTAATTAATGTTGCATGAAGATCTTATTTGTGATTTTCCACTGGCCATCAATTTTTAGAAGCGTGAAAAAATCTGTGAACGTGTGGCCATGCCAGTTAGTAATTTCGATGCGTGCGGATGCTGCATTTTCCCCACGATCCACCGAACGGATTACATACCTGAGACTATCGGCTGGTGGATGCTGATCTACATAGTCGTAGAGAACTTGAATTGGATCTGCCAACAAATCACCATCTAGATAGCCATAAATTTGGGCTGATGTATGAAAACCCTGCTGCATAATAGTGCTTTTTCCTTCGATAGCCCCTTGTGCATATTGGCTTATAGGCGTCACGATGTTCTCATACTCGGTTAATTCCATAGATTCACTTCCTCTGTTTCTATCGATCTATAGCCTGGTTATGATGAGGGGCGCTCTGCGAGTGCTAGCCAACCCTATCCTGTCAGAGGGTGGATTACAAGATGAGCAATAAACCTAGGAGTACGACTCCTAACCATCACAAGCACATCGATCGCATTAACTCCGAACGCCTTACAGAGCTGGCCGAATTCCTCAAGTCTTGTCGTAAGCGTACAAATCCGGAAACCTTTGGATTACCTAGCCAGCCGCGCAGGCGAAATCCAGGTTTATCAAGAGCTGAAGTCGCCTCTCTCGCCGGGATAAGCGTGGATTGGTACACTTGGCTAGAGCAGGGTCGTGACATTCGACCTTCAGTCCAAGTATTGGATAACCTAACAAAAGTCTTTCGGCTAACTGAGCCAGAAAAAAGATATCTTTACGCGCTTACCGACTATCCGCCTATTCCGACGGAAGCCCTCGATGCCGATGTTCAGCTTATGCGATGCATGATTGGGCACATGCCAAAAGCACCGGCGATTGTTTTAAGGAAGGATTGGCAAATACTTACGCAAAACGCCTGTGCCGACGAACTCTTTGGAACATGGTCCCATGTTGAGGAGACCAACAAAAATATACTTTATTTATTTTTTACAGCTCCGATCTTCACAGAGCATTTAAGACATTGGGAGTGGCATGCCAAGATTGCCATACGGCAGTTCAGAGCGATTTATGCGACGGAGATTGGTAATCCGGTATTCGTTTCGTTGATAGAGCGGCTGAACAATATCAGCCCTCATTTCAGTCAATGGTGGGCAGAAACGGACGTTGCTGGACGTGACGATGGGCGTAAAGAATTCGATCATCCGTCACTTGGTTATCTTGACTACGACTACACGATCTTACGTCCAGCAGAAAATCAAGCATTAGAAGTCATAATTTTCATACCGCGTGCTGCTTGACAAAGGTTATTATCAGTCTCAATTATTTGTCCCCCAGGCAGCCACTCAGCGCGAGTATTGTGAATAAGTTTGGCCCTGGTCAACCCCTCAGCTGAAATTTGGTTATGGAAGGGTGGACCGATTTGCCCACCAGGTCTGCCAGGCAACCTCGCCATAGCCAAACTGCTCGCCTGTCAAGGCACTCAAAGCCCCCACAAAATCCCCCTTGAGCCAGGCAGGATCATCTTCAAAACTAAGCCGCTTGACTAGGGCAGCCAGGGTCTCAGGATCGGCTTGCCTGATCTGCGTAACTGCCCAAGCTGCTGCTGGGGCAGGTTGCCAATACTTTGCTTGGGGGTTGTCAGGGGTCGTCCAAGGGGTTGTCAACAGCTCAACCGGGATGCGCCCGTGCCCGTTGAGGCCGATGGCCCAGAGCAAATACCATCGCACCACATCAGCGGCGGGTGCTGCGACGACATTGTCAAACAACTCTGCTGATAGGTTGGGTAACGAGGTTTTTAACCGCTCAGAGAGTGCTTCACCGGCCTCTGGCAATTTGCTCAGGGCGAGGGGTAACAACGCCTGGGAGAGCACATCTTGGGTGTTGCCTTTGGCGTACTGGCTGGGTCGGCAATCACCTGATCTAACTGTTGCAGGGTGTTTTGTAGCGGCTGAGGAGAGAGTGAAGCCGTTGGCGTGCTCAAGGTTTGCGCTGAAACGGGTTCGCTTGTTGCAGCAGGGACGGCAGGCCCTAACAAAACACCTTGTCTGGCCTCATTTTGGCCACCCACATACACATTCCCGGCATAGACAATCACATCCATAGGGCGGATTGACTCAAACTGGTGAACCGCAGTCCAGGTCACGCCGTCTGGGCTGTGTCAGAGAAGCCCGCCACCTTGTGCAATACTGACCGCCCATAGCTCATCTGACCCTGCCGCTAAGGCCCGAATCCGATGGCCGTCTAGCCCGGTTACTGGCTCGGCCTGGTCTCCCTGGGTTCTCCAGACGGTGCTGCTGTCATCTAGGTTGAGATTGATGCCGTAAAGCCAGCCGTCATAAGCGGTTAAATCATTAACTCGTTTGCCCTTGGGCCAGTCAGCAACGGCTAGGAGCGTGTCTTGCTGCCACTGAAAAAGTTTAATGCCGTTTTCCTGGAGGGCGGTCACGCCTGCATAGAGTTTCTCCTCGAGGGGGGCCAACTCGGTCACGCGGCTGACTTGTCGGTTGGGGGTGGGGTGCTCGTAGATAACCTGCCAGGTTTTGCCTTGATCTTGCGATCGCAAGATCCGCCCTGCCCAGGCCCCAGTACCTGCAAACAACTCCCCCTCATAGGTGGCCATGGTGTGCAGGTGAAACGCCTCGCCGTTGGGCAGGACATGCCATTGCCAGTCATCCCCATTGGTGACCATATACTCTCCCAGGTCGGCAGAGAATCGGGGATCTTCAAAGGGTCAATACAGTAGCCCGTCGGCCACCAGTGGCTGTCCTATGCTCTGGCTAAACAGGTGCTGCTCGTAGCGCGTTTCGCCAGTGGTGGGGGAATAGCTGTAAATATCGGCGGAGTTATGGTTCTCAAAGGCGACACTGTTGGCAAACCAGAGGCGATCGCCATAACCGATGAGACCTGTGACATCTCGCCAGGGACCTGGTTGGGCTAGGGGTATCAGACTTTGTCCGGCGAGGGGGGCTGGATTGATGATCGGAGGTGTGGCAATGGCAACCTGGGCGGAGGGTTGACTATAGAAACGATGACATCCCCCCACCAGTAATAGTGATAGGGCAAAGCAGGACAGCCACTGGCCGAGTTTGAGAAAACGCATAGGAGGAGCTTGATGGATCAAACGCTTGATTTTCTGGGTTGACCTGGAAGTATGGCTGAGAAGAGCCTGAGAGATTTCTAAGAGAGGGTAGTGGGGGGTGGGTGATGGGTGGTGGGTAAGACAGGCGAAAGGGTAAGGGGTAAGGGCGAAAGGGGCGGTCGTGGGGTTAGGCGAGTGGGGTCAGGGGAATAACCTGACCGGTTTCGGCGGATTTTCGTAACGCATCGGCAACAGTGAGGGAATAGAGGCTGGCGGTGGGGCTGACATAGAGGGGGGCTCTGGTGGTGAGATAATCAAGCACCTGGGTGGTGTCTTGGGTAAACAGACCGCGTCTGGGGGTGACGGAGATAGGCTGTGCGCCAGCGTGGGTTGTGAGGGTGCCCTGGTCACGGTCAAAGAGAAGGCTGCCCTGGGTGCCTTGGATTTCGACGCGGCGGCTGAAGTTCCAAAGGTGCTCGCCTTTGCCGTAGGTGATGTCGGCCATCAGCCCGGTTTGGAATCGTAGTTGGGCGCTGCAAACGCAGGTGCCA
>JBCCRZ010000491.1:0-5118 GCA_039200855.1 Cyanobacteria bacterium P01_D01_bin.44
GCGCTCAATTTATGATCTGGTGTACGCCTACCCCAAAGGCGATATTGCCAATCCTCAAATGGCGGCGGGGGTTGCCCTGCGGGTGGTGATCAATATTTTCTTTCGCTACAAAGGGTCGGTGATGTGGAAAATGCAGGCGGGCATGGGAGATACCATTTTTGCTCCCCTCTATAAGGTCCTGAAGCGACGTGGAGTCAAGTTTGAGTTCTTTCATCGGGTTATGGCGCTCCGTCTTTCGGACGATCAGTCTGCGATCAAGAGTATTGAGGTTGCTCGTCAGGTGACGCTTAATCCGAAATATGAAGAATATGATCCCCTGATTCGAGTTAAAGGGTTGCTGTGCTGGCCCAGCGAACCTCGCTACGAGTATATTGACCCGATCCAGGCTGAGGCATTGAAAGCAGACAAGATTAATCTGGAGTCTTTCTGGACGCCTTGGCAAGATCAAAAACCGCCCCTGATGCTCAAGGCGCGAACTGAAACTAACCCAGAGGGTGACTTTGATCTGGTGATTTTGGGCATCTCTCTCGCGGCGCTACCCTATCTCTGTGGAGAGCTTTTGCAGGCAGACAAAACTGACCAAGCCAGAGCAGCGAGCAAGCAGTGGCGAGACATGATCGAGCATGTGCAAACCGTCACGACTCAGGGCGATCAGTTTTGGCTGAAGCCCACCTTATCCCAGTTGGGGTGGCCGATGCCCAGCGCCGTGGTGGGCACCTATGTGGAACCGCTGGATACCTATGCGGATATGACCCACCTGCTGGCTCAGGAGAACTGGCCCGAAGCTGACTATCCCCATAATCTGGCTTATTTTACCGGGGTGATTCCTGATCCGGGGATACCACCTGCGAGCGATCATGGGTTTCCGGCTCAGGCCCAGGCTCACTTTGAGGAGCGGATTCAGCTGTTTTTAGACAATTACATCGGCCCGCTCTGGTCCAAGGCGATCCCGCCAGACAATCCCAATGGGTTAGATCGGTCCTTGTTAGTCTCGCAGTTTTTACGGATCAATATTTTCCCCACCGAGCGCTATGTGATGTCATTGCCTAAAAGCACAGACTATCGTCTCAAAGCAGATGAGTCAGGCTTTGATAACCTCTACCTCACGGGCGACTGGATTCGGAATGGCTTTAATGCTGGGGCGATTGAGCCGACGGTGATTTCAGGACTGCAATCTGCACGGGCGATTCTCGAGCAAGAATTTAACCTGTCTCCTGCTCAAGCAATTATTGGGGAAGATACGAACTGGATGTAGCGCTACAATCGAGAGCATCGCTGGGATTTAGTCGTTCTTCAGGGTCCGCTAGCCCTGACTCTTAAAAGCATGCTGACGATTGCGGGTTATGAGGTTACAGAGCTGATTTATAGCGGGGCGCGGTCCCTAATTTACCGAGGCATTCGGCAGGCAGATGGGCGGTCTGTTGTCCTTAAAACCCTGGCAGCCCCCTATCCGACGCTGGGTGCGATCGCAAACCTCAAATACGAATATGAGATTCTGAACACCCTAGATATTCCAGATATCATCAAGCCGGTTGAGTGGAAAGCACCTACCGCTTCGCCCATCTTGGTCCTAGAAGATTTCCAAGGCATCTCTCTACGAGGGTGGATCCAACAACAAGGGGCGCTCTCCCTGCAACAGTTTTTGCCCCTCGCCCTGAAACTCACCCACACCCTGGGGCAACTCCACCAGGCTCAACTGATCCATCGCGATATTAAACCCAGCAACATTCTCATTAACCCCACCACAGAAGACATTAAGCTGATTGATTTTGGCCTGGCGACCCAGTTAGCCCAAACGGCTCAAGTCTCGAGTAATCAGCCCAATAATCGAGCTGTGGCAGGCACCTATGCCTACATGTCACCAGAACAAACCGGCCGCATGAATCGCACGGTGGACTATCGCACCGATCTCTATTCTCTTGGGGTCACCTTTTACGAAATGCTAACCGGACAGCTGCCGTTCCAGGCATCCGATCCGATGGCTTGGGTGCATTGCCATATTGCTAAAGCGCCGACGCCTTTGCAAGAAGTCAATCCTGCGATCCCTGAGGTCGTCTCCCAGATAGTGACAAAGCTGTTATCCAAAATGGCGGAAGACCGCTATCAGCAAGCCCAGGGACTGTCTGCCGATTTGCAAATCTGTCTTGACCAGTTAAATACTGCTGGCACCATTGCCCCCTTTGCCATGGGTGGACACGATCGCTCCGGGCAGTTTCAACTGCCCCAGATTTTGTACGGTCGCGCCACCGAGATTTTAACCCTCCTGGGCACCTTTGATCGGATCAGCCAGGGCGCTGTCGAACTCACGCTGGTCAGCGGTTATTCCGGCATTGGTAAATCTGCCCTGGTGCATGAGATCCATAAGCCGGTTGTGCGTCAGCGAGGATATTTTATTACCGGTAAATTTGACCAGTTTCGACGCAACGTTCCCTACGAATCCTTGATTCAGGCTTTTCAGGACTTAGTCCGCCAGCTGTTGAGCGAAAATGAAACCGAGCTTGGGCAATGGCAACAACAGTTACAGACCAGTTTGGGGACCAACGGCCAGGTTCTGATTGACGTCATTCCCGAGTTAGAGTTGATTATTGGTCCCCAGCCCACTATCCCCGACGTTACCCCGGCTGAAGCTCAGGCGCGGTTTAACCAAACCTTTCAAAAATTGGTGCGGGTATTTGCTCAACCCGAGCATCCGCTGGTGGTCTTTTTAGATGATTTGCAATGGGTTGATAGTGCTTCTCTAGACCTGGTAACCCAGCTACTTATCGATACAGAGAGTGGTCATTTACTGATTATTGGAGCCTATCGTGACAACGAAGTAGGCCCTGATCATCCCCTCCTGCTGACCTTAGACCAGCTCAAAGCCCAGGTCACCCTCAATCAGATTGCTTTGCAACCGCTACAACTTTCCCATGTCCAACAACTTGTGGCGGATACCCTTAACACCGACGTAGAAGCTGTTCAGGAATTGGGTTCACTGCTCTTTGAGAAAACCCTCGGCAACGCCTTCTTTACCCGCATGTTGTTTAAGTCTCTCTACAGTGAGGGGCAACTCACCTTTGACTTTACCCAGGCTACCTGGCAGTGGGATATCACTCAGCTTCAAGTCATTAGCCTCACAGACAATGTGGTCGCGCTGATGATGAGTCGAATTCATCACCTGCCTGAAGCCACCCAGCAAGTGTTGACCTTGGCAGCCTGTATCGGCGATCAGTTTGATCTATCTGTGCTTTCAATCGTCTCAGAGCATGCCCCTGCTACAGTCGCCCAGTTGCTCTGGCCTGCCTTAACCGCAGGTTTGATCATGCCTCTGGGAGAGAATTATCGAATTCCCATGCTGTTGGAGTCAGAGAGCTTGGTATCGGATGTGGTCGAGCAAATTTGCTATCGATTTGTCCACGACAGAATCCAAGAAGCAGCCTATGGGTTACTGCACTCTGCCCAGCGAGATCAGACCCATTGGCGAATCGGCAATTTGCTTTTACAGCAATGGGGCGATCTGGATCTGGATGAAACAGTTTTTGGGATTGTTAATCATTTGAACCGAGGAAAAGCGCTTGTCAGCAATGAGCCTGAGCGCTATCAGCTGGCCGAGCTCAACTGGCAGGCGGGTTGTAAAGCCAAAGGGGCCAGTGCTTACGAGACTGCCCTAAAATACTTTGACGCCGGGTTATCTCTACTGCCCGAGACCGCCTGGCAATCTCACTATGGCCTGGCGTTCTCGCTGCATCGAGACGACTCTGAGTGTGAGTATCTCTGCGGCAATTTTGAACGGGCGGAGCACCTGTTCGAACTCACGCTTAATCAGGCGACTTCTGTCATCGATCAGGCCACGATTCATATTATTCGGCTGGTTTTATACGACAATCAGGGCAAGTTTGTTGAGAATCTGAGCGTCGGTGGCGAGGCGCTTCGCAGCTTAGGACTCCGCTGGCCACAGTCCCCAGATGAAACTGCCTCGGTCCTAGAGGCAGAGCTGGATATCTATCGACACCACTGCCAAGATTGTCAGATTCCCCAGCTGGTGTATAAGCCTGAGATGAGTGATGCCATCGCCCTTGCCTGCATGCAGCTGCTAGTGAATATGACCGGACCGGCCTATTTTACCGACCCCACCCTGGTGACACTGGTGACGCTCAAAATGGCGAATTTGTCGATGCAGTATGGCAATTCTCAGTGGGCATCCCAGGGCTATACCTTTTGGGGGGCGATGTTGTCAGCTGCGTTTCGAGACTATGAAACGGCCTATACCTTTGGGCAAGTGGCGTTGCAGCTCAAAGAGCGCTACAACAACTACAACGAAGCTAAGGTGCTCAACTCCTATGTGGGGTTT
Source organism: Cyanobacteria bacterium P01_D01_bin.44 (assembly GCA_039200855.1). Classification (GTDB taxonomy): domain Bacteria; phylum Cyanobacteriota; class Cyanobacteriia; order Phormidesmidales; family Phormidesmidaceae; genus SIO4C1. The sequence goes on from JBCCRZ010000491.1 coordinate 4,331, forward strand.
ATTAGCCATTGGCGCAGTCACTTTAAAGTGGGAATAGCGCTCCTGCGTCGTGCCTATCGAGTTGGCGTCGAGACTGGAGATGTCTTTACTGGCTATATCGTTACCCACTTGGGGTTACACCTGATTTTAATGGGGGCTGAGCTAGGTGAGATTCAGACCGAACTGGCTCGCTATTTGGCCTACCTACGCAAGACCCAAAATGACGTTTTTGCCCGGCAGATTCAGATTTATCTTTACATCAGCGCTGCCTTGCAGACAGGTGTGTTCACCAGTGAGGGAGCCAATTTAGAAGATTTTGATGAGTCGGCTTGCATCCATCTCTTTCAAACCAATCAATATGGCCCTGGTTTGGTTTCGCTGTTTGTGTTTAAGGCTATGCATGCCTGGCTTTTTGGGCAGTATGACGAGGCACTCCGCTTTGTGCGCCAGAGTGAAGCGACTATCGCCTTTGTGGCGGGGATGCCAGGGGAAGCAGAGCATACGTTTTATCATGCGTTAATCCTGGCGGCGCTGTATGAGACCGCTGCCCCAGAGACTCAGTTAGCCTATGAGAAAACTCTCCAAGCCTGTGCTGAGAAGCTACGAGGGTGGGCCGACAACTGCGAAGCCAATTATCTGCATCGATATTTGCTGATCTCGGCTGAGAGGTCTCGCTTATCGGGTGACATCAGCAATGCTATCGATTGCTATGACCAGGCTATTGCGTCTGCTCAGGCATATGAATTTGTTCAGAATGAAGCGATCGCAAATGAGTTAGCAGCTCAATTTTGGTTAGCCAGGGGCAAAGC
>JBCCRZ010000492.1:0-5114 GCA_039200855.1 Cyanobacteria bacterium P01_D01_bin.44
CACCTGGTTTTCGTCAGGCTTGTGGCCTTTTTCGACGATGGGTTGGCCCGACGAGACTACAGCGGATTTCAAGAAATACTATCCGACGACGACCCTGGTCACCGGCTTTGACATTATCTTTTTCTGGGTGGCCCGCATGACCATGATGGCGGGGCACTTCACTGACACCATGCCATTTGAAACCGTCTACATCCACGGGCTGGTGCGAGATGAAAAAAGTCAGAAAATGTCGAAGTCCAAGGGCAACGGCATAGACCCGCTGATTTTGATTGAGAAATATGGCACCGATGCCCTGCGCTATACCCTGATTCGAGAGGTGGCCGGGGCCGGTCAAGACATCCGCCTCGACTACAACCGCAAGACCGACGAGTCCTCCTCGGTGGAAGCGTCCCGCAACTTCACCAACAAACTTTGGAATGCTTCGCGGTTCGTGATGATGAACCTGGGGGGGCAATCCCCAGTGGATTTGGGAGCGCCGATTGTGGAGGCGCGAAACATTACAGAGGTGCAAAATTTTGCACCGCTCCAGCTGGCCGATCGCTGGATTTTGTCGCGCTACCACCAGACGCTCCGGCAGACGCGAGAGTATCTCGACAAATATGGCCTGGGCGAAGCCGCAAAAGTGCTCTACGAATTTGTCTGGGGCGACTTTTGTGACTGGTACATCGAGCTAGTTAAGCCGCGCTTGTATGGCGAGGACGACGCCTCTAAAAAGACCGCCCAGCAAACCCTGGCCCATGTGCTAGACGGCACCCTCAAGCTGCTGCATCCGTTTATGCCCCACATCACTGAAGAAGTGTGGCACACCCTGACCCAGTCCGACGGCTATTTGCCGCTGCAAGCCTATCCAGAGGTCGAGGCTAATCTGATTGACGCCGATCTAGAGAAAGACTTTGAGCTGCTGATCGGCGTGATTCGCACCGTGCGAAATCTGCGGGCTGAGGCAGGCATCAAACCCTCAGCTAAGATTGAGGCGATTCTCAAAACTGATAACGCCAAAGAAAGCCAGGTGCTGACCACCGCCCAAGCCTATATCAAGGATGCAGCCAAGGTTGAAACCCTCACGATTCAAGGCACCAGCCTGGCTTCGGCGGTATCGGCCAAAGTCCCTGCTGAGACCTACACCGGATCAGAGGCAGCCGCATCAATTGAGTCGGAAGAAACGGCAGCGTCTGGCCTACCCGAGTTGGACTGGTCAGATGGCGTTGTGGCGCTACAAACCTTTATCAAGCAGCCGATGGCTTATCTGGGCCAAGCTTTCCGGGTGGCTAAGACGCCTGCCACAATTACCTTACTGCTGGTGGGCGCAGGTCTGACCCTGACGCTGAGTGCCAAGCTGCTAGAGGCTATCAACGTCGTTCCACTGCTGGGGGATGTGTTCAGGCTGATTGGCCTGAGTTACGTTGCCTGGACCGGGGGACGCTATCTCTATAAAGCCGAAAATCGTAGCCAACTGTGGGCTAATGTCGAAAGCCTGTGGGAGCAGGTTTCTGGCCTCTGGTCTGGCGGCGAAGCTGCTATAGAAAGCACAGAAACGCCTGAACTGCCCCCAACGATGACCGAGGCTGAGGTAAAAGAATTAGCAACCAAAGTGATCACTGATCCAGCTGTTACGGGTGATGCAACTGACCAGCGACAGATGTTTGCTGGGGTCTATGGCACCGTCCAGGTGCTAATCCCACTAACCGGCTTAGTGGATGTGGATGCCCTCAAGACCAAACTTGAGAAAGATCTGGGCAAAGCCGAGGGTGAAATCAAATCCCTGACCGGTCGTCTAGGCAATAAAGGATTTGTGGATAAAGCCCCTACAGAGGTGATTCAAGGTGCCCGTGACTCGCTAGCGGAAGCCGAAAAACAGGCCGAGCTGATCCGAGAACGACTGGCGATGCTTTAACGTCTTTGTAAGACTTTATGAAAGGCAACGAACTGCCTACCAGTAGATATGTTTTTCTCAGTTTTGTAAGCATAGTGCCTGCGACGCAAAACGTCTCGAACCTGATCAAGTAGCTTGGGTTGAGGCGACATCTTAGTTGCTATCACTGAATCGAGCAATGTAACAAATGTCACACAAGAACTGACATGCTTGGCTCTGAAAATATACTAACGTTTCGGTTTAAATCCCTGAAAATGGATATTATCCGGAAAGTTTCGGCTTAACTGCCCTCCGAGGTAGATTAAACCGAAACTATCGGTTTAAGAATATTATTAGGCGGCAATGGCAACCGATACCGAAGACCTGGTAAAGCTACACATCGATCTACCGAACCATTGGGCAATCGGGGGTGAATCTCTTTGGGCAGCTCCGTTAGGGAGCGACCTCTATCGCATAGAAAACGTGCCTTTTTTCGCATACGGGCTGAATTACTTGGACATTGTTCATGCAACGCCTGACTCGGAAGATCTGAAACCAGAGATTCGTAGAGTTGTCACCCCTAGCGGCCACAGAACATATCGCGTCATATTCGACGCGAAAATTGATAGAGAAGAACAGGTAAAACTACTTGGCTCGCTTGAGAAGTTGGGAGCAACTTTTGAAAGAGCAGATGCCACCAACGTCTCAATCGACATCGAGCCGTCTGGTGACCATATCGAAATCTATGATCAGCTCGATGAGTATGAAAACCAGGGATATTTATCCTTCGAAACCTGCGAAGCAAGAGTAGAAGGGAGCTTTGATGATACTCCTGATGAGTAGTGGTTGCCGCTCAATATGGTGTTATGCCGCTTGAGAATCATGGACGAACGCATCCTCGCAGAGTCATACAATGACGTTAGTCGGCGACACGCAATTCTGAGCTGCGATCGGAATTCTGCGTGGCTGTACCTCCATGAACCGACAAATGATCCATCTCAAATACAAGCTGTTGATTCTTCAGGGTGCGCCTTCAACCTAATTGATCCGATTCAGAAATCCGAAATCCAACGTTTTCGACCTTCCCCTCCACCAATCGTTGATTCATTTGCATCAGAGCACGCAGTTTGCGAAAACGTGGATGCCACCACATGGTCAATCACATGGTCGACTGATGGGTTGTCGGTTGTTGTTTTCCGCGATGATCAACCTTGGTGTTTTATGACGCCGGAAAACAAACACGGATACAGCCGTGCAATCTCGGCAGAGGGTCCATGGGGAAAACCGTGGTGCGACAACGCGTACACAAGAGCTGAGTGGTCTCCCATACAAAGCGCGCGATAACAATGCAATGCACCGGAGCCGCGAAGCCGGGCTTAATCAAATGGTCAATCACTCGTTGCGGCCTGGTGATTGCGGACGTTAGACTGCTTGGTTCAAGAGGTAAGACGCATGTGTAAACTCGGAAATTAGCTTCAATACCTCTTAAGAATCTGTCGCTATGAAGTTTTTGTTGAACACGCATGTACAATCCTGCTAATCTCCAAACCTCACGACTAAGATTGTGCCCCTTTGTGATAGAGGATACGGGTGAGGTATTTCGCTATGCATCCGATGCTGAGTTCTCAAAGTTGAGACGATAACCAGAGTAGTAGGGTGGGCAATGCCCACCATTCCTGTGAGAGAACTCAGCCCTTATTCTCCAGTATGTTCGGCAATTTCAGAAAACTCTGCCTAAATCAATTTCCTTACCAAAAAGCCCGATCTCTGCAAGAATGCCCCTCACTCACCCATTTAGCAAAACTTGAATAGGCCCAAGAATGAGGGCAACTGACCAGACCCTGTTTAACCGGGATGAGCCGTTATAGCCAAACGTTAAAGAGCTAGAGTTAGACCAGCTATAATTGTGTAGAGCGCCTACAATACCTTTGAATAATAATTTTCCAAAGGAAAAATGGTTACAACGCTTAAACAGCCATCTTCATTAATACATGAAATTCGACTCGAACCAGTCGGTACCCGGTATTTGTTTAAATTCAGTGAAACGCTTCAACTGCGAATGGAAAGTTTGCTGGATAGAAAAAAAGCTGACCAACTCACACTTGAGGAAATAGCAGAACTAGATGCCATTTCAGAGCTAGATCGTATTTTTACCCATATGAACGCAATGCTAGCTGCTCAATATGCCAATTAGCGATGAAACGAAACGAGCAGTCCGAGAGCGGGTCCAGTATTTGTGCGAGTATTGCCATTCTTTGGAGCGTTTAAGTGCAAGCCGCTTTACGATTGATCATATTACACCGAAATCTTTGGGTGGGACTGACGAGCTTGAGAATCTTGCATTGGCCTGTCGTCGCTGCAATGAACGGCGTTATAACTTTGTCGCAAGCATTGATCCGGAGTCTCAAGCAACAGTTCCTATCTTTAATCCTCGCCTACAGGAATGGAATGAACATTTTGTTTGGGTAGATCAAGGCATTTTAATAGAGGGAATTACACCTATTGGTCGTGCAACTTGCGTTCGTCTTGATTTGAATGACACTCGTTACCCCGAAGAAGATTCCATCCGGGAGACAAGGCGGTTTTGGTTGAAAACAGGGTTGCATCCACCATAAGCCTCTGTCCTAGTTCTCTGTTAAATCGCTTTGACCTGGGTTGCGATAATAACCAGAGTTTTGCTGGTGAGGCTTTGGTGATTTGTAAAGCCATTAATTAATGACCAGTACCAATAGCCCCTATGTCTTCTCCTACATTCAGCATTATTATCACCACCCATAACCGCCTATCGCTCTTAAAGCGAGCGGTTAAGACTGCCTTTGAGCAGACCGTGCCCTGTGAGGTGGTCGTGGTAGACAACGCTTCCACCGATGGCACCCAAGCCTATGCGGAGTCACTGGGCGATAAAATTACTTATCGCCGCAACCCGACCAACCTGAACCACTCAGGGGCGGTTAATGCCGGAGTCGAAGTCGCAACTGGCGACTGGATCAAGCTCGTCGATGATGATGACTACTTGGCCCCCAACTGCATCGAGGAAATAGCCAGCGCGATCGCACTGCACCCTAGTGCCGTGATCTGCTCCTGCCAGGCCGCCCAGGTCGATACCGATGGCCAAGAACTCAGCCGCACCCCCCCCACTGGCCCCGGCCAGGTCTTCTATATTCCCCAGGCCGATATCCACTACGGCATGCTGCTAGAGGTCGTGCCCTTTGGCACCCCCATTCAAGTCGCCGTGCGCCGCGATGCCTTTCTCAAATCAGGC
>JBCCRZ010000493.1:0-5108 GCA_039200855.1 Cyanobacteria bacterium P01_D01_bin.44
CACTGGCAGTTTTACGCGAGCAGGCATTCACTGGGTCGGTCTGAGCAACTACAGGCGCTTGCTGGGGGATGCGGATTTTTGGCAGGTCATGGGAAATACCCTCTATTTTACCCTGGCAACGGTTGTGCCGAGTGTGGTACTGCCCTTGGGGTTAGCGGCACTGCTCAATCGCTCGATGACAATACACATTCCCATCCGCTCGCCAATCCACTTAATAGATATCCAGGGACTGCTGCGAACCGCCTATTTCATTCCGTCAGTAGCCTCCTTGGTGGCAGCAGGGTTGGGGTTTCGATGGTTATTTCAGAATGACGGACCGATCAATGCGTTGCTCACGGGGATGGGGGGACCGTCCATTCCCTGGCTCAACAGTCCGATTTGGGCCATGCCCGTGCTGATTCTTTTGAGTATTTGGAAACAAATTGGTTTCAACATGGTGGTGTTTTTGGCAGGGCTACAAGCCATTCCCCGCAGCCGCTATGAGGCGGCTGAGTTAGACGGGGCGGGGCCCTGGCAGCAGTTTCGCTACATCACCCTGCCAGGGCTACAGCCCACCCTGGTGTTTGTGATCGTCACGACGGTTATCTTTACCCTGCGTAGCTTTGAGCCAGTTTACGTGATGACCGGGGGTGAGCCGCTTAACACCACCAACATTTTGGTTTATTACATCTATGAGCAAGCCTTTAGTCAGTTTGACATTGGCTATGCAGCATCGGCAACCACGGTACTCATGTTCATTGCGCTCAGTCTGGTCTACGTCCAATTACGGATTTGGCGACAAGGGAACTGAATCTAGAATACAGACAAGTTCATTTTCAAAGTATCCAGGGCATAGTAAATATACGGGCGTGTCATTTAAGCTGGGAAAATCCGGTACAGAAGGAATTCAGTCGTCGGTAGAAATCTGGATTCTGACGACTGACTCATGGCTACTGAATCCTGACCCAGTCAGAATCTCCTGGTTCAAGCAAATACCCTAAAATAAATTTCCGAATGAGCCTCTCCCAAGTGACTGTTTCTGGTACTTCGACTAAGTTTTTGGCGAGCTTACTCGACGCGATCGCAGATCCGATCTACGTCACCAACACTCAGCATCAATGGATTTTTGCAAATCAGGCTTGCTGCAAACTGCTGGGTCAAGCTCGAGATGCCTTGGTCAGTTCATCAGCCACTGAGCGCCTCTCAGAGCTTGAGTTACAGCTATTGCAGGCCCAGGACGAAGCATTTTTAACCAGGGGCGAAGTCGCCACCGAGACCATCACAATATCTGGCCCCAAGGGGCAAGCCCGCACCTTTAGCACCGTGCGTGCGCTGCTGCATGACATTCAGGATGGCCCTCTGTTGGTCAATACCCTGCGGGATACGACCGAGTTGTCTGTGGTGCAGCAGCGCAACCAGCGATTGCAACAGGAGGTCGAAAAGCGCACAGACAAACTGGAAACCCTACTTGAGTTTGAAGCCACGCTGAAGCGTATCACTGACCGGGTGCGCGACAGTTTGGATGAAAAACAGATTTTGCAAACCGCGGTTCAGGAACTGACAGAAGCGATGGGCGTGAAGGGCTCGAATACGGCCCTTTATGACCTGGAACAAGGCACCTCCACCATTTACTTTGAGTTCACCACCTCGCTATCGTCTTCACGGGGTCGAGTCTCGCAAATGGAAGCCTTTCCCGAGGTGTACCACCAGCTGCTAGAGGGGCAGTACTTTCAGTTTTGCTCAATTTTCCCGAACCCGGTGCGGGGCCACGTGTCGATGTTTGCTTGCCCGATTTTGGACGACCGCGGTGTGTTGGGAGACCTGTGGCTGATCAATGACAAAGACTATGGCTTTAATGAGGATGACATTCGGCTGGTACAACAGGTAGCTAACCAGTGTGCGATCGCAATTCGTCAGGCCCGCCTTTATCAAGAGTCCCAGTCTCAGGTGCGCGAGCTAGAGCGGGTCAACACCCTCAAAGATGATTTTTTGAGTACGGTGTCCCACGAGCTACGCACCCCGGTGACCAGTATGCGGGTGGCCCTGCAGCTGCTGGGGGTGACCCTGGCCCAAGAAATGGACCTCAATGCTGAGCTCAAAAAGCCCGACCTTGAGCAAAAACGAGTGGCCCGCTACTATCGCATTCTCAAAGAAGAATGTGAGCGAGAAATTAGCCTAATCAACGACCTATTAGATCTGCAACGGCTTGATGTGGGTAACCATCCGATTGCTTCGCAGCCGATTAAGCTCCCCGATTGGTTACCAGCACTCGTCAATGGTTTCCAGGAGCGCGCCAATAGCCGTGACCAGGTGCTTAACGTAGTCGTCCCCGACAATATTCCAGTGCTGATCTCTGATCTGTCGAGTGTTGAACGGGTGCTGGCTGAGCTGCTCAATAACGCCTGCAAGTACACCCCCCCGCAGGGAGAAATCATCCTGGCCGTGTCTGAAACAGACCACAACTCGCTGCGTTTTGATGTTTCAAACACTGGCGTAGAGATCTCTAAAGAAGAAATGCCCCGGATCTTTGACAAGTTTTACCGTGTCCCCAGTGCGGATCCTTGGAAACAGGGGGGCACCGGCCTTGGCCTGGCCCTGGTACAAAAGCTGATTATGCATATTGACGGCACCATTAGCGTCACCAGCGGCGACGGTCAAACCTGCTTTACCATAGAGCTTCCCCTTTCACTTTCGGTTAAATAGTTCCATTGAGTAGGCCGGTTTACTAGTATCCGTCAATGTTCAATATTCGGGTTTGATGGGTGAGTGCGCTGCGCTAGTGAGTACGCTGCGCTGGTGAGTGGTGAGGCCCTTATCACCCACTCACCACTCACCCACTCACCTCGTCTAACCGAAATTTTAAGCTTGACAAGCTGCTAGACCCAACGAAATCAGGCATTTTGTGGGTGGAAATAGTCATAAATTTGCTGGGCCAGCTGTGGGCCAATCCCTTCCACCGTTGTCAGCTGCTCCGGGCTGGCTTCGCGGATATAGTCAATGGAGCGAAAGGCCGCGAGCAGCTGCTTTTGGCGATGGTGCCCTAATCCTGGAATCTCGCTCAGGCGAGAGCGACGCATGCGGTCGGTGCGCTTTTTACGGTGAAAGCTGACAGCAAAGCGGTGGGCTTCGTCTCGCAGGCGACGCAGGAGCTGTACACCGGGTTGTTCGGCCTCAGTGACCAATGGCAGAGACTCGCCGGGCAGAAAAATCTCTTCACGTTTCTTAGCCAGGCTGACTACTTTGAGTTCTTCGAGCAGGTTCATCTCCCGCAGCACCTCGACCACCGCCGAGAGCTGACCTTTGCCGCCGTCAATCATCACCACGTCGGGCCAGTCAGGGTTGCCAATGCGCTCTTTGGCAGGGTCTTCGGCATATTTGCGAAACCGTCGCTGGAGCACTTCGGCCATGCTGGCAAAGTCGTCGGAGTGGCCCGCCTTCACCGTTGGATTTTTAATCTTGTAGTGACGGTAGTGCTGTTTGGCGGGTAGCCCATCCATAAACACCACCTGGGAAGCCACTGCATCAGAGCCTTGGATATGGGAGATATCGTACCCTTCAATGCGCTTGGGCATACCGGGCAGATCCAAAATCTCGGCCAGGTCTTGCATGGCTTGGGCATTGCGGTCAGCAAAGCGCTGGGTGCGAGCCAACTCATACTGAGCGTTGCGCTCGACCATCTCCACTAGTTCAGCTTTGGTTTGCCGCTGGGGTACCTCAATGGTCACCTTGCGCCCCTTGTGCTGGGTTAGAAATTCGGCCAGGATATCGGCCTCGGGTAGGGGATGCTGCACCAAAATCTCCGAGGGGATTTCAATCGAGTCCACCATTCGGTAGTGCTCTTCTAAAGCCCGCTGCAAAATTTCGCCGGGGGAGCCAGCCTGGGCGTCGGCCACAAACCCTAGCCGCCCCACCAGCCGCCCGGCCCGGATTTGGAAGATCTGAATACAGGCATGCTGATCGTCGGCGGACAGTGCGATCGCATCCCGAGAAATCGTATCGTCGGGTAGCGCCACCTTCTGATGGGCACTGAGGGTTTCTAGCCCCTTAATCTGATCGCGCAGTCGGGCGGCGTGCTCAAAATTAAGCTTCTCTGCTGCTCTCTCCATTTGCTGGGTCAAGATATTCACCAGCTCCTGCACTCGACCCTGAAAGACCATCGCCACCTTTTGCACAATCTGGTGATAGTCTTCGGGGGAAATTAGTTGCTGGCAGACCCCAGGGCACTGACCAATGTCATAGTTCAGACAAGGGCGGTCTCTAAATAAAGGCTGAGGTCGCTGACGCAGGGGGAAGATTTTTTTGGCAATGTGCAGCGTCCGCCGCAGCAACCCCGTATCCACATAGGGGCCGTAGTAGCGATTTTTGGCATTGCCCTTGCGCCGTTTACGGGTGATAAAAATGCGGGGATAGTCCTCTGACCAGGTAATGCAAAGGTAAGGATATTTCTTATCATCCTTGAGCAGCACATTGAAATGGGGTTGGTGCTGCTTGATTAGATTGGCCTCCAGGGCCAGGGCTTCGGCCTCGGTGTCGGTAACAATAAACTCAATCTCAACCACCAGGGTTACCATCACACTAATGCGTGGCGAGTGGTGATAGTTATCCCGAAAATAAGACCGTACCCGACTACGCAGACGCTTGGACTTACCGATATACAAAATCTGGTCGGTAGCGTCCCTCATAAAGTAAACCCCAGGCTCCTGGGGGATTTCTTTGAGGCGCACCTCCAAACGGTCCGCATCTTTAACAAGGGTTTTGAGGGTTGAAGGGGTCGACACCGCGACGCTCCTGATGATCCGATTTGTTCTATCAATCTAATGCCTAATCTAACGCGCCCAGGGGCGTCTTTAGCGAAATTTTAGGTACGGATTTACTGGTAGGAGGAAGGTAGGGCTTCGACTTTGTTCAGTCGGACGGGAAGTAGGGAAGCAGGGGAGATGGGGGAGATTACAAATCTCACGGATGACATTTGCCAAGCCCAAGGAGCCTACATAGAAATCTAAACTTCAAAGTGTCTAGAGATACATCAATTTTCTGCGTATTTCTCCGATCAACTCTTTAAATTTCATCAAGGATAGGAGACAGTGAGAAAGAAAAAATCACACCTGTTATCGTCCTATGACTATCGA
>JBCCRZ010000494.1:0-5107 GCA_039200855.1 Cyanobacteria bacterium P01_D01_bin.44
CGCTTGGCGATGTCCAAACGGCAGCGGTCATCACCACGCCCCAGACTCGACTACAGCGAAACATGGCACGACTATTGCATGTACAGACCGATGCTGTTATTGAGCTGGCTCCGACATTATCCGTGATTCGCCTGGGTAAACCCAATGACCGTGTCCCACCTGATATTGATATCTCGGGTTTCCCCGACTCTGAAATTGTGTCCCGCACCCATGCCAATATTCGCGTCGAAGGCGACGTTTACTATATTGAAGATGTAGGTAGCTCTAACGGCACTTACATCAACAATTTGCCACTGCCGCAAGGTAACCGCCACCGGCTGCGTCCGGGCGATCGCATTGCCCTAGGCAAAGGCGATAAGGTGAGCTTTATCTTTCAACTGGCTTAGTCGCTGCGTGCTAGGGGCTGCTCCGCCGTCTCGCATTTACAGTCCTGTTCTCTCTCGAAGTAATGTGATCACCCTATCTCTACTCCATCCGCTCAATAAAACACCCCTGCAGCACTGGACTTTTGAAAGTGAAGCGGTGATTAGGGTTGGGCGCTCGACTGATAACCATGTGGTGCTTTACAGTGCCGTCGTGTCTCGGCACCACGTTGAGGTTCGCAAGACGGACCGCGGCTGGGAAATTAAAAACCTAGGCACCAACGGGATTTATATTGACGGTAAACGGACTGATGAAGCGCTAGCGATGGATGGCATCGTCATGCGTCTGGCTCGTTCGGGGCCAAATATTCAAATTAATATGGCCCAGCAGGAGCAGGCCATTTCGTCTATCCAAGATATTTTGGCGAGGCGGCAAAGCGAAGAGATGGCGGGCAAAGCAACCGATATTGCCCAGCATTCCTTTGCGGGGGGTCACCTCGCTGAGGACCATTAACCCGCCAGTTGAGTCATCCAATCCATCACCCCAAGCTGTTTCATCCAGGTCAGCGGGTTAGACTCAGTCCATTCTTCGGCGACTTTACCATTTGCCACCCGCAAAATCATGTTAGCGCTGACGGCAATGCTCCGCTGGGTGGGGGGAATCCCTAGAAAATAGCCTTGATGAGTGCCACGATAGGTGATTCTTAGGGCGACTTTATCGCCCTGGACGATGATATCGTCTACGACCTGTTGGATATCGGGAAAGCCCGTGTGCAGTGTGCTGTCGACAAATTGATTGACGACTTCTCGACCCTGCATCGGCTCACTTGCACCGCAGAAATGCTGAAGGTAGTCAGCGGTCATCAGCTCGCGGCGAAGTGCTTTATCCTTGAATCCTTCAGTTGCCCAACGTAGCGCTGTTTGTTGAATGGTGTCAGTCGGTGTCATAAAATCTATACCTCGTTTCATCTGACCCCAATTTATAAAGCCAGGCCCTGGGCGGTCTTGGATAAAATTCCGACCTTTTTGGAGGTTTTTACGATTGCTGACGCAGCTGCTTGGGGGTGACCTTGAGCTGCCGCCGCAGGTGACGACATAAGTGGCTTTGATCAGAAAACCCAACGGTGGTAGCAATTTGGGCGATGGTGAGGGTGCGATCGCATATCAACAACCGTTTTGCCACCTGCACCCGCCGCTGGATTACATATTGGTGAGGCGTCATGCCTGTGGCGTTTTTAAACGACGTTGCAAAGTAATGGGAACTGAGCCCAGCGATACGACTCAGCTGCTGCAAGGTCAAATCTTCGGCAAGATTCGCTTCAATGAAATCGACTAGCTGCTGTAGCACTGTTCGAGAAAGCTTACCAATAGGGTGCCAGCAGGTGTCAGAGAAGACACTGTAGCGCTTTAAAAGACAGATGACTAACGCCTGCATGAGGGAGTCGATGTATAGCTGTGTGCCAAGGCCATTGCCTTGCAACTCTAAGCGCAACAGCATCACTAGATGGGTGAGGTGTTCGTCTGACGCCTCAAAAGTTAGGCAAAATTCAATAGGATGGGGACAATATTGCCCTAAATCGGTGGCCACATCGGCCAAAAAGGCTGAATCTATCTGCACGGTTAGAATATGGGCCACCTGAACCCACTGCCAGTAGCTGGGTAGCCCAGCAGGCACTAGCGAAAACTGCCCACGATGGGAAAGTTTTTGGTGGCTATGGCTATTGATTTCTTGGAAAAGTCGGTAGGACTCTCCCAGCGTCCAACAAATAACTGGATTAGGGCAGGCCGGTAAAGATAGCTCACCGGGGGGTAGCTTGTATTCAGACAGGAGCCCATTGCCCACAGCCTGTTTCGACAAAACAGGGGAAGTAGCTAGAAAATCTTCGATGGACGATGGTTTCATGAACTAAACTGCTATCGTCTTGTTGCCCCTGACACATATAGGCTTTTCCCCATTCCATCCTCTAGAAGGGCAACTAAAGAGAGGGATGGGTCTTCGGCAAATAACGCAAGCGTTCTGGGACCCACCCCTGCGATCTTATCGGCTACTGTCCCGGTCCTAAGCCGATGGTGCCTGCGTAGATAGCCTGCTCAGCCAATTCATCTTCGATGCGTAGCAGGCGGTTATATTTCGCTACCCGCTCGCTGCGACACAGCGAACCCGTCTTGATCTGCCCCGCCCGAGTGGCCACGGCCAGGTCGGCGATGGTAGTATCCTCGGTTTCACCCGAGCGATGACTGATCACCGACGTGAACTTATTGCGACCAGCCAAGGAAATGGCTTCGAGGGTTTCAGTCAAGGAGCCAATCTGGTTAAGTTTGATCAAGATGGAGTTGGCCGAGCCCTGATCGATGCCTTTTTGCAAGCGGGTAGGGTTGGTCACAAAGAGGTCATCACCGACTAGCTGAATCCGGTTACCCAGTTGCGCAGTGAGCAGGTTCCAGCTTTCCCAATCTTCTTCATGCAGCCCGTCTTCGATGGAGACGATGGGGTACTGACCCACCAGCTTCTCTAAATAGGCCACAGTGTCAGCGGGGGAATGGGCCGCGCCGTCAAACCTGTACTGCCCATCTTTGTAAAATTCGCTGGCCGCAACATCCAGGGCGAGGGATACTTGCTCACCGGGCGTGTAGCCAGCTTTTTCAATGGCGGCGATCAGCAGATCCAACGCCTCTTGGTTAGAGCCCAAATTGGGGGCATACCCCCCTTCATCCCCGACACCGGTCAGCAAGCCTTTATCCCCCAGCACCTTACTCAGGCTGGCAAAGACTTCTGCCCCCCAGCGCAGCGCTTCTCGGAAGCTTGAGGCCCCGCTGGGCACAATCATAAATTCTTGAATATCAACGTTGTTGTTGGCGTGGGCACCGCCGTTAATCACGTTCATTAAAGGGACCGGCAGCACGTTGGCCAGGGGACCCCCCAGATAGCGGTAGAGGGGTAAACCCACCGCCTGAGCCGCTGCTTTAGCATTGGCCAAGGAAACCGCTAAAATTGCGTTTGCCCCCAGATTGGCCTTATTAGACGAACCATCCGCACTGATCATGGCTCGGTCAATCACCACTTGCTCCAGGGCATTCAGTCCCATCAGCTCGCGGGCGATGGTCTCCTCTACGTTAGTGACCGCCTTGAGGACCCCTTTTCCGCCATATCGGTCTGCCTCACCATCCCTGAGTTCGTGAGCTTCAAAGGTCCCCGTCGAGGCCCCACTGGGCACCTGGGCCAGCCCGGCAGCACCGCCAGACAGATAGACTTCAGCCTCAATGGTCGGGCGTCCGCGGGAGTCTAAGATCTCCCGCGCGCGGATATCTTCAATCGCGGTGTCAAGTACGTCAATCATCAGTCTTGCTTCCTAGTGGGTTATGACCGTGCCTCCTGCAGCACGATCATCAAGGATAAAGCGAAGCCTGAGCAAAAGCGTGGATCTTTAGAGTAAAAAAGGGATCGGGGGAAAGGGAGCAGGGAAATTGGAGATGGGTAGTAGGTAGTGGCTAGTGGGTGGTGGGTGTAATCAGGCTTAGGAGTCTTACCCTCTAACCTCTACCCATTTCCCACCACCACTTTCAATGGTATCTGCCAGAATATATAAGAACTGCGTTCTGTCAGAAAAGGAAATCGCAATGCGTTTACTACACACGATGCTCAGGGTGGGCAATTTAGAAGAATCGCTGAAGTTTTACTGCGATGTGCTGGGGATGACTCTGTTGCGCCAAAAAGATTATCCGGGGGGTGAGTTTACCCTGGCGTTTGTAGGCTATGGCGATGAGGCCAACCATTCGGTCTTAGAGCTGACCTATAACTGGGGCACTGACCACTACGATATCGGGGATGGCTATGGCCACATTGCCCTCGGGGTCGATGATATTTACAAAACCTGTGACGATATTCGCAATCTGGGCGGCAAGGTCGTGCGCGAACCTGGCCCGATGAAGCATGGGTCTACGGTGATTGCCTTTGTAGAAGACCCCAATGGCTACAAAATCGAGTTGATTCAACTGGGCACCCAGGGCTCGGCAAAGAGCAAACCAACGGCGGCAACAGCGTCGGCTTAGATCGTCTGGGTAACTCTCTCACAGCGGTTCCCCGGTTGATATACTTGAGTATTGGTATTTTAGGTGTTGGGTATATAGAGTGTTAGGGGTTAGATGATCGCACGTGTGACGCCTAAAACTTAGAGCCTGACACCTATTGACCTGTTGCCTAACCCCTCAAACCTAGACCCTAACACCCGCCCTCAATGCAGCCAACCAATCCTGACAAATTTACCGCCAAAGCATGGGATGCCATTGTGGAGGCCCAGGATGTGGCGCGACGATTTCGGCAGCAGTACCTCGAGGTAGAGCATGTGATCGTGGCGCTCCTAGAGCAGCAGGGATTGGCCGATGATATTTTGACGAAAGCTCAGTTAGATCCTGAAATTTTGCTGCAGGAGCTAGAGGCGTTTTCGCAGCGGCAGGCGCGGGTAAGGGCAGCCATGGATGGCAATCTCTACCTGGGTCAAAGTCTGGATCGCATGCTCGATAAGGCCGAGACGGCTCGGGCAAGTTTGCAGGATGAGTTTATCTCAGTGGAGCACCTGCTGCTGGGGTTTGTTGAAGATGAGCGGATTGGCCGACGGTTGCTGCAGGGTTTTGAGGTGGGCTCTGCTGAGCTGATGACCGCAATCCGCCTGGTGCGGGGCAAGCAAAAGGTCACGGATCAAAATCCGGAGAGCAGCTACCAGGCCCTTGAGAAATATGGCCGCGAC
>JBCCRZ010000495.1:0-5106 GCA_039200855.1 Cyanobacteria bacterium P01_D01_bin.44
AGGTTACTGCCTTGCCGAGCGCAGCGACCCCATCGAGCGCAGCGAATTCACCAATCCCGGATTCCTTTCTACTGGAAATTTGACTAAACTCCGGTAGGTAAAGCTCAGGGGATATGACATGTCAACACGTACAAACCACTGGCTGGTTTGGCTCCAAGACTCAGCGCTAATTGCCTGCCTGATATTAGTCATGTTGGGCATTGGCTTTCGGTTTGGCAATTTAAATCATGTCTATTGGCATGATGAAACCTACACCTCGTTGCGGATGTCAGGCTACGACGCGGTGCAGGTCAATGCCAACCTGTTTGACGGTGACCTGACAACGGTTGATGATTTAATGCACTACCAGTGGCCGACTCCGGAGCGGTCCCTGGCTGACACGGTTCGTTCACTGGCCACCGAAGACTCCCAACATCCGCCGCTGTATTATATTTTGGTGCGCCAGTGGGTGACCGCGTTTGGCAGTACGATCTGGATCGCCAGAAGTCTCTCGGCGTTTGTTGGTCTGCTAATTTTTCCAGCGATTTACTGGCTGTGTCAGGAACTCTTTCTCTTCTCAGATATCAAACAACAATTTGCCCCATCGCAGAGAAGGCTGACGGGGGGCATTGCCATGGCGGTGGTGGCGGTCTCTCCTTTCCATATTCTCTATGCTCAAGAAGCTAGAGAATATGTCTTGTGGACGGTGCTCAGCCTGATGACCAGTGCTGTGTTGCTGAGAGCCCTGCGTCGCCGCCACTTTTCAGACTGGGGCCTTTATGCCTGTTTACTGGCGGCCAGCTTAAACACCCATCCGTTTGAGATCCTGGTGGTGTTTGGGCAGGGCATCTATGTCCTGATTGTTGAGAAATTTCGCCCCACTCGTCGATTCTGGAGCTATTTGCTGGCGGCGGGGGGCGGGGTGGTGTTGTTTGTCCCCTGGTTAGTCATCATGATTTCCAAAGGGGGTACTGGCGGTGCCTCCTGGACTGCCCAGCCGATCCCGTTATTGTCGTTGGTCAAGGTGTGGGGGCTTAATCTGGTGCGAGGTTTTTTGCTCACCATCGGTGACTATGGCTTTGATACCTGGCAAGTCTATGTCACGTTGCCCTTGCTCCTGCTGCTGGTTGGTTATGCCGTGTATTTTATGGTCCGTCACACCCCGGTGCGTTTCTGGCTATTTGTGTTGGTCTTGATGGGCTCTGTCTTTGTGCCCCTGGCCCTGATGGATCTTGTTTTAGGCGGGCAGCGCTCTACCCCGGCCCGATATCTGGTACCTAGCATCTTGGGTGTGCAGATTGCGATCGCAGTGCTCTTATCTCTTCAACTGTCGATGCGTCCTGGCAACCGACTCAGGCGGCAGTTCTGGATTGGCACCACCACCGTCGTGCTGATGCTCGGCATCGTGTCTGGGGTTGACATCCTCCAGGCTGATACGAGCTGGATCAAGCCTGTCAATTACAACCTGTCCGCAGTGGTTCGTGTCGTAGATGCCAGCCCCAAACCCCTGGTGGTGGCCTCTTCGGAGGGCATTAATTTTGGCAGTATATTTGCCCTGGGCCATCTGGTTGAGCCCAAGACCACCTTCTTGCTGCTAGACAGCCAGCAAATGCCAGAAACCCTAGACGCCCCCACTATTCCCGAAGGCTTCTCAGATGTGTTTTTGCTCAACCCGGTTGATCCCTTTCGCCAAAAGATAGAACAGCAAGAAACCACCGAGGCCGAGCTGGTTTTCAACGATTTTCATCTGTTTCTTTGGAAATTGGTTTAGGGTCCCGATTTATTCGCCAGGGATGGTCGGTCATGTTTGGCAGGTTCTAGCTGTTTGACCAGGAAGAAAAGAGCCAGATAGCTTTGTTCCTTGGGGAAGGCACTGACGTCATCGGCTTTGGCCCGAAATTCGCGGCAGAAACACTCGAGCGGATTGGTGGTGCTGATAAAATCGCTTGTGGCGAATAACTAAGGCTATCCTAAAGGAGACTCAGGACTCATGGCGAGTATCGGAGAGGGAAATGCTGTGGGAGGACAGGGCAAGCCACTCAACTGGATAGTTAAAGCTCTAACATCAGGCGTGTTGGCCCTCTCTAGCTGTGGCCAGCCCGTTAGCACAGTTGAGCAACTCACCTTTTGGACCTTTGAGGTCGAGCCAGAGCGATTGGAGGTCCAACAACAGCTCGCCGAGCAGTTTGAGGATGAAACCGGCATTCAAGTTGAAATCATTGCGATCGCAGAAGATCAGCTCGCCCAGCAGGTAGAAGATGCGATGGTCGAAGACCGGTCTTCGACCATCACATCTGCGCAGACAGATCAGGTCACAAACCCCCCGCTTCCCGATGTGATCTTTGCCCCCCTAGAGTTAATTGCCACCCTCCAAGGCAATCAAAAGATTGATACCGCTGCCGCCACTGCCGTCATCGAAGCCCTAGGTCAAGCCTCCTTTGCCGAGGGGCCACTCACCTTAGTTACCCAAAATCAGGCAGAATTCTCCGCTGTCCCTGCTGATGGATGGGGGCAATTATTGCTCTATCGCAAAGACCTGTTTGCCGAAAAACAACTCCCCGAACCCAGTAACTGGCAAGCTATCTTACAATCAGCCCAATCGTTGAACAACCCCTCTGCCCTGTGGGGCATCCAGGTTGCGACTGATCCTACCCAGATATACACGCAGCAGGTCTTCGAGCAGTTTGCCCTCTCCAATGGGTGTCAGTTGATCAACGTATCAGACAATATCGACCTCGATTCACCCGAATGTGTGGCCACGCTTGAGTTTTACAAACAGCTGGCCAAAAACTATACGCCGCCAGGTAAGATTTACTGGTTACAAACGCGCCAAGACCTCCAAGGGGGGACAGCCGCCATGGTGGTTTGGTCACCCTTTATCTTGGATGAGCTAGCCGACCTGCGGGATGAAGTCCCGGTCTCAAGCATGACCCCTCCGCTACATAAGCGGATCGGCATCGCCACCACCCTGACCGGCCCCAATGGCACCCAAGCCCAATGGGGGCAGGTCAACTACTTTGCCATGACCACAACTGCCCCCCCGGAGGCCCAGCAATGGGTTAGATTCTTGCTCAGCGAGGGCTATTTAGACTGGCTGTCCATGGCCCCAGAGGGTAAATTCCCGTTACGGCCTGAGTTTGTAGAAGACTGGACCCAGTTAGAAATTGGCGTAGATCGCAAGGCAAAAATCGCCGACCTGTATTCATCCGAGATCATCGACATTTTGACCTTTGGGGTCGAAAATTTTGACCGCTGGGGCTTTGCCGCAGGCAGAGGAAACTGCGCCGCCGCCATTTACAATACCCAAACCGTGACCCAGATTTTGTACCAATACATCAACGATGAGATTGACACTGCCGCCACCGCTGCCCAACAGATGCAAGCAGCGGTGATACAGCTAGAAGAATGCACTTGGTAGGAAATCGAAGCGTTTATAAGGCTGAACTCTACGTATCATAGGGAGCCAAACTCTGATGGGGAAAATCTTCATCAGTCGGACATTGAGGTCCCTATAAGCCACACAATACTGTATACACGATACAGACATGGCTAATCCAGACATGGCTAATCCTGAACATGTTACTAAGCTACTCCAAGGGCCAGACAGCTGGAATCAATGGAGGAATCATTATTCCTTTGTGTCCCCCAGTCTATCCGGTGCTTATCTAGGTTGGGCGAACCTGAAAGGGGCCAACCTAAAAGGGGCCAACCTGAAAGGGGCCAGGCTGCACTGGGCGGATCTGGCCGATGCTGATCTAGCCGGGGCAGATCTGACGGATGCTGACCTGATTAAAGCAAACTTGCCTAGCGCGAATCTACGCAGGGCGATCCTGCGTGGGGCGACCCTAGTCAACGCGACCTTAGTCAATGCGGACCTGATCGGAGCAGATCTAACCTGCGCTAACTTGACCAAGGCAAACTTAATTAAGGCTGTCCTGGTCAGAGCTATTCTGGCTGAGACGAATCTGACCGAAGCGACCCTCGTCGAGGCGATCCTAATCGGGGCTGTCCTGGCTAAGACAAATCTGACCAAAGCTAACTTAATTAGGACTATTCTACGCGAGAGGGATCTAGGCAGCGTGGACTTGAGCGGCGCTATTCGACACGGGCGGACTTTTAGAGCCAGGGCAACCAGGCTGTCGAGTGTCCCTCAAAGTCGGTTCAGACGTAGTTTTAGCAAAGCCCGGAAAACAGCGGTTTATGCGCCTATTTCTAGCGAACTGTTCCACAGAACATCGGGCGCAGTTGCAAAGGAATCTTGACGAGAACCCACATCCAGTTTGAAAACTTGAGTTTTTCCCGTAGGACAAACGTATAGATCTGGATGTGGCCAAGGTTTAGCCTGCCCATAAGGCTACAGGTTAAAGGCGCGTCTTCTGCCGCCTGCCGCCTGCTTCAATCCTACGAAATCAAACAATTCCACATCCGCCAAATGGGAAGGCGATACGTTTTGCAAACTGCGAAAGAGGCTCTCCGTGCGGCCTGGGTGTTCTGCTTCCCAAGTTTGGAGCATTTGCTTAATCGTGGCCCGCTGTAGATTTTCTTGGGAGCCGCATAGATTGCAGGGAATAATCGGAAACAACCGCAGCTCGGCATAGCGAATAATATCGCCCTCGGGCACATAGGCCAGCGGACGAATCACCACATGCTGCTGATCGTCGGTGAGCAGCTTAGGCGGCATTGCTTTTAGCCTGCCTCCGTAAAACATGTTGAGAAATAGGGTTTCTACAATATCGTCCCGATGGTGGCCTAGGGCAATTTTGGTCGCGCCTTCTTCGCTGGCGACCCGATAGAGGATGCCGCGCCGCAGTCGAGAGCAAAGACCGCACATGGTTTTGCCCTCGGGTACTACCCGCGTCACGGTGCTGTAGGTGTCTTCTTCAACAATGCGGTAAGGAATGCCCAGTGAGTCTAGATACTCGGGCAAGACCTGTTCTGGAAACCCAGGTTGTTTTTGGTCGAGGTTGACGGCCAAAATATCAAAGCGAATCGGCGCACTGCGCTGTAGCCCCCTCAGCATCTCGAGCAGCGTGTACGAGTCTTTGCCCCCCGATAGGCAGACCATCACCCGGTCTCCATCTTCAATCATGCCGTAGTCATGGATGGCGCGTCCCACCAGCCCACGCA